>CAXNGL010000004.1:0-37893 GCA_964201515.1 Burkholderiales bacterium | reverse complement strand
GTGCGACCTGCAGATAGCGCGGGCCCGAAATCTCGACAGCCGGTTCGCCTGCCTTTACCCGACGTATACCTTTGCCAGGCGCGATCAATTTGGGTAACGACGACTTTGTCGGCGCGGTGCGCTTTTTGGGGTTCTTGGGGGTTGGGCTCACCGACGAATTTCAACACATTCAGGCTGACCCACAAAGCCTTATTGTTCCGTAAAATGTCCGTACAAATATTTTTGAAATTGTCGCATGAACTCCATCGAAGTTCCGAGTATTGATTGGTCCAAGTTTGTTCGTTCGGGCGATCGGATCGTGTGCTCGCACATGGCCTCCGAGCCGGTCGCGCTACTGCACTCTCTGGCCGCATCAGGCGCACATGACGGCAGAATGAATATCTTCCTTGGTGTCCCGTTCTCGAGTGCCGCAGGATTCCCGCCAAATACGACGTTCACGACATTTGGTGGCATGGGCACCGCCGGAGTCCTCGCGCGCACCCATACGACACACATGTCAACGGTGCACTATTCGCGATGCGCGAACGGCTTCGCCACGGGCGAGGAGGGTGTTGACGTCGTGCTTGTCAGCCTCGCCCGTGCGCCTGATGGCAAACTGCATCTCGGTGCTTCCCACGGCTACGCGCTGGCGGCAGCCCGACGCGCACGGTGCGTCCTGGCCGAGATCAACGCGCAGGCACCGGTTGTGTTTGGAGCGCCATGGCCCGCCGATTTGAGGATCGCCAGCAGCATCGAAGTCGCATATCCTCTTGCGAACACGATCGACGCGGGCGCCAGCGAGGTCGAGCGGCGCATTGCCGCGCATGTTGCACCACTTGTCGCAAACGGAGCGTGTATACAGGTAGGGATCGGCAGCCTGCCATCGGCGGTCCTGGCGGGACTGCGCGATCACCGCGCGCTGGGCGTTCACAGTGGCATGCTGACGCCTGCGCTTTGGCAACTGGTCGAATCCGGCGCAATCGACAACAGCCGCAAGGCGATCGATCCCGGCATTTCGATCGCAGGGTCTGTCTATGGCGATGCGCCGCTCTATTCCGCCGTGCACCTCAACCCGGCGGTCGAACTCCGGGCGCCTGCATACACCCATGCGGCCTCCACTGTCACGCGACTCGTCCGTTTTACAGCACTGAACAGCGCGCTGGAAGTCGATCTCCTGGGTCAGGTGAACGCCGAGACGGTGACGGCGCGCGACGGCTCAGCGCGCCATGTTGGCGGCGTCGGAGGGCTGAATGACTTCGTGCGAGCGGCGCAATGCGCCGCGCACGGGATCTCCGTGATCGCGCTGCCATCGAGACAGGTTCGGCACGACAGTACGTTTGGCAGGGCGCGGATCGTCCCTGTCCTCAGCGGCCCGGCCACAGTGGCCGCGTCGGATGCCGACATTGTCGTCACGGAGCACGGAGTGGCGCAGCTGCGCCACGCAACCCTTGACGAACGTGCCCGTCGCCTCATTGCGATCGCGCACCCGGACGATCGTCCAGGGCTGCTCGGGGCGGCCCGGCGCTCCAATCAGATCCGTTGACAAGCTTCGCATCCCCGGCAATAATGTCCGGACATTTATCAGGCCATCGATTCGCCCCATGCAAGACAGCAATCCCCGCTCAGTGCTGTTCGTCTCAGGTGAACGGGTCGATCGATTTGACAAGGCGATGGCGTCCGATGCTGACTTGGTCTGCATAGACCCCGAAGATGCCGTACACCCCAGCCGCAAGCAGGGGGCTCGCAACCAGGCGGCTCGCAACCAGGTATTGGGCTGGCGCAACGCGCACCCTGTTGCCGCGGGTGACAGGCGTGTAGCGCTGCGCAACTGGCTGCTGCTGCCCAAAGTCGAGGACGCCGTGGACATTCAGCGCGTGGATGCCTTGGCCGGCTCCCGGTTTGGCAGCGTTGCCGCGCGCATCGAAACGCCCCTGGGAATCGAAAAGGCGCTTTCCATAGCGCGTGCTGTCGACCTGCAATTGTGGGACGTGCCGCAGCCAGCGGCGGAAGATCTTGATTGGGCCGAGGCACTGGTGGCGTCGGTGCCGGCGCGTTCCTGTTCAGGGGCCACTTGGTCGACGAGCCGGTATTGCGCAAGGCGAGGCGCATCTTGGAGCCGCGGCGTCACCCATAGGCATTAACGTTGATTCCTTGCATTTTCGGAGAAGTCCAGTGGTTCAGTTCAACAAGCAACTTGGCGAGAAGCGCTTTCGGCAGTCGTTTGGCCGTCACTACGAGGAGTTCACCGTCGGGGACGTCTATGAACACCGGCCCGGACGAACGGTTACCGAAACCGAGAATACCTGGTTTACGCTCTTGACGATGAACACCCACCCGCTGCATTTCGATGCCGAATACGCGAAGGCCAGCGAATTCAAGCGTTGCATCATCGCGAGCCCGTTCACCGTGGCGCTGATGGTCGGAATGAGCGTCAGCGACGTGAGTCAGAAGGCCATCGCCAACCTCGGCTGGACAGATATCAAGCTGACCCACCCGCTTTTCGCCGGCGACACGTTGTATGCCGAATCGGAGGTGACCGACAAGCGTGAGTCGAAGTCGCGGCCCGGCGCCGGCCTGGTGACCGTAAAGACCATCGGTCTGAACCAGCACAGCAAGCTGATCGGCAGCTTTAGCCGCACCATGCTGATACCCAAGATCGGTCACGGCTTCGAAGAAAAAGTGAACTATTGAATCGCCCAGGAATATCGCCATGTCAGTACAGGTCAATAATCAGCAGGAGTTCGTCGACGCCGTCGAGGTCTGGGTCGAAAAGGAGCTGCGTCCGGTTGCACGGCAGTACGACCTCGCGGACGAGTACCCCCACGCGATCGTCGAACAGATGAAGGAATTGGGCCTTTTCGGCGCCACGATTGGCGAGCAATACGGCGGCCTCGGCCTGTCCGCCTGGACGTATGCGCAGATCGTCATCAAGGTGGCTTCGGTGTGGATGGCGCCCTCGGGGATCTTCAACTCGCACTTGATAGCCGCCGCCGCGATCGAGCGCAGCGGCACCGAGGAGCAGAAGCTGAAGTACCTGCCGAAGATGGCCAGCGGCGAGTTGCGCGGCAGCCTTGGCCTTACCGAGCCCAATGCCGGGTCCGACCTGCAGGCCATTCGCACCGTCGCCAAGCTCGACGGCGAGCACTACGTCGTCAATGGAAGCAAGACCTGGATCACCAACAGCTTGCATGGGCACATGACGCTGCTGCTGGTGAAGACCGATCCGGCGGCGCAGCCTCGCCACAAGGGCATGAGCTTGCTGATCGCCGAGAAAGGTCCTGGCTTCAACGTCGACGGCAAGCTCAAGAAGATGGCATACCGCGCCATCGACACGTGCCAGCTGAGTTTCGACAATTTCCGCGTACCGCGGCAAGACCTGCTCGGCGGCGTGGAAGGCCGCGGCTTTGTCCAGACCGCCGGCGGCCTGGAGCTGGGCCGCATCAATGTGGCGGCGCGCGGCGCGGGCATAGCCGAAGGCTCCCTGAAGATGGCGCTGCGTTATGCGCAGGAGCGCAGCGCGTTCGGCAAGCCAATCTGGCAACACCAGGCGATCCAGCTCAAGCTGGCCGACATGGTGACACAGGTCGAGGGCGCGAAGCACCTGATCAAGGACGCGGCACTCAAGTACGATTCCGGCGAGCGCTGCGACCTTGAAGCGGCGATGGCCAAGCTCGCCGGCTCGGAGGCCGGTGTCTTCTGCTCTCAAGAAGCGATGCGCATCTTCGGCGGCTACAGCCTGTCGGTCGACTACGAGATTGAGCGCTTCTACCGCGACTCCATGCTCATGGTGATCGGCGAAGGAACCAACGAGATCCTGCGCCAGGTCATTGCGAAGCAGCTGATCGAGCGCCACAAGATTTGAGGATGCCATGAAGCTCGAAGGCATCAAGGTGCTTGACCTGTCCATGTTTCTGCCAGGACCGCACCTGACCATGATGATGGCCGACCACGGCGCGCAGGTCATTCGCATCGAGCCGCCTGGCGGAGAGCCGACCCGCGCGCTCGGAGCTTCACAGAACGGCATGACGGTGTGGTTTCGCAATACGCACCGCAACAAGCAGAGCGTGGTGCTTGACCTGAAGAAGCCAGCTGCCGTGCAGGCTTTCATGCGCCTCGCCGCGGATGCGGACGTGGTGGTCGAATCCTTTCGTCCTGGCGCGGCGGACCGGATGGGCATCGGCGCGGCCACCGTTCGCGCCGTCAATCCGCGCGTGGTGTATTGCTCGATTTCGGCATTCGGACAAACGGGGCCCCTTGCCACACGCGTAGCCCACGACCTGAGCATCGAGGCGGAGTCTGGTGTCGTCAGCCTCACCCGCGGGTCCGACGGGCAACCCGCCATTCCCGGCCTGCCGGCTGCCGACATGGCCGGCTCCCTGATGGCCTTGAGCGGCATTCTCATGGCGCTCCTGCGCCGTGAGAAGACTGGTGTGGGCGATTCACTCGACATCTCGATGCAGGACGGACTGGTATCGTGGATGGTCAACAATGTCAGCCCGGTATTGGCGCATGCCCGTGAACTCGATACCACCACCGAACGTTCCCTGGGTGGCGCCGCGTTTTATAACCTGTACCGCTGTGCCGATGGCCGTACGCTCAGCCTCGGCGGCAGCGAAATCAAGTTCGTCGAGAATCTTCTCACGGCGCTCGACCGCCCTGACCTGATCACTTTGTGCCGCTTGCCACCGGGACGCGGACAGGACCCGGTGCGCGATTTCCTGACCAAGACTTTCGTGTCTCGCCCTCTGGCCCATTGGCAGGAGTTTCTGGCCGACATCGACCTGTGCTGGGCACCGGTCAAAAGCGTCGTGGAAGCGATGCAAAGCGAGCACCTGGCCGCGCGCGGAATGAAAATTGACTTCCCCGATGGGCAGACCCACCTTGGCATCCCGATCAAGTTCGCCGACGAACCAGGCGCGATTCGGCCGGTGGCGCCCAAGCTGGGGGAACACAGCCGCTCGGCGCTGGCGGCGGTGGGCTACAGTGCGGTCGAATTGGACCAGCTTGAACGCGAGGGCGCCATACTGTAGCTCGGCTCCTCAACGATACGGTTGGCGCGCCACCACGCCATGGCTGCTGAATTCACCAAGCACCGTCTTGAGCGTGGTACCGTTCTAACGATTTGGAAAATGACAGGCTACGGCGTGGCCAGAAAAGCGCTCGGCCAACGGAGGCAGTTGTTCACGGCAAAGCCCTTCGGCGCGTGGGCAACGGGTATGAAATGGGCATCCCGTCGGCGGTCGCGCGGGACTCGGTACCTCTCCCGTCAAGGTGATCCGATGGCGCTGCGCCTCCACTGCGGGATCGGGTACCGGAGAAGCATCCAGCAGCGCGGACGTATAGGGGTGTAGTGGTGTCTCGTACAGGGCGTCGCATGGGGCAATTTCCACCACACGGCCGAAATACATCACAGCCACGCGGTCCGCTATGTGGCGGACTACTGCCAGATCGTGCGCAATGAACAGATAGGAGAGCTTGAACTCGGCCTGCAACTCCTTCAACAACTTGAGGATCTGGGCCTGGATCGAAACATCCAGTGCCGAGACCGGTTCATCCGCGACGATAAAGTCCGGCCTCAGGGCAAGCGCGCGCGCTATGCTGATGCGCTGGCGCTGCCCACCGGAGAACTGACGAGGATAGCGATCCGCGGCCATCGCCGGCAAACGCACCGCATCCAACAGTCTTCGAACTTCCGCCTCCAGCGCCGCGCGGTTGCCCGCCAATCCATGAATCTGGAACGGCTCGGCCAGAATCGCGCGCACGGTCATGCGCGGATTGAGAGAGCCAAACGGGTCCTGAAAGATCATCTGCATGCGCTTGCGAAAGGGCCGCAGTCGTGTCTCATCGAGACCGGTGAGTTCGGCTCCGTCAAAGCGAACGCTGCCAGCGGTGGGCGGATCGAGCTGCAAAATGGCTCGGCCCAGCGTACTTTTGCCAGAGCCACTCTCACCGACCACCGCAAGGGTTTCGCTGCGCTGCATGCTGAAGCTGACACCATCGACCGCGCGGATGCTGGTGCTGTCGCGCCACAGCGCCCCACGGGCCCGGAAGTCCTTGCATACTCCCTCGACCTGGAGCAAAGGCGGCAATGAGGACACGGAATTCATACGGCACTCCCGGCGGCGCGCCAGCAAGCCGCGCGATGACCCGGGACAATGTCGACCCAGGGCTGGGGTTCGCTGCAACGCGCGGCAGCCACTGGACAGCGGGTTCGGAATGCGCACCCGGCGTCGCGCTCCTCCAGATCGGGCGGGAGGCCCTCGATCGCCATCAAGGAGTCCTGCCGAGGCAGATCAAGACGCGGCATCGACGCCAGCAGGCCGCGCGTATACGGATGCTGAGGCTGCGCGAACAAACGCTGCACGCCGGCTTGTTCGACCAACCGGCCGCTGTACATGACGTTCACCCGTTTGGCGTAGCGGGCGACCAGACCAAGATCGTGGGTGATCAGCACCACTGCGGTGCCGGATTGTGCTGTCAAGGTCTTGATCAAGTCGAGAATCTGAGCCTGAGTCGTGACATCCAGCGCGGTTGTCGGCTCGTCCGCAATCAGCAGGCGCGGACGGCAACTCAATGCCATCGCCACCATGACCCGCTGGCGCATGCCACCACTCATTTCGTGGGGATAGCCTCCAAGGCGGCGCGCGGGGTCCGAAATTCCGACGGAACCAAGCAGTGCTTCCGCCTGGCGCAGCGCGTCGTGGTGGCTGATGCCCCGATGCACCTCCAGCCCCTCGGTCAGTTGGCGGCCGATGGTGAGCGACGGATTGAGCGAGGTCATGGGTTCCTGGAAGACCATCGCGATACGATTGCCCCGCAAACGGGAAAACTCATGCTCATGCATCGCACGCAGGTCGGCACCGTCAAATTCAATTGTTCCGCCGGTAATGGAAGCAACCCGGCTGTCCAGCAACCCCATGATGGACAGCGCCGTGACGCTCTTGCCGCTGCCGCTTTCGCCAACCAGCGCTACGACCTCACCCTCGGCCACGTCGAAGCTCACCCGGTCCACCGCGGTGAGTGGACCGGAACGGCCGTAAAACACCGTGCTCAGTTCATGAACCGAAAGCACCGGTGCACCGGCGGGGCGGATGGCGGAAAGCCGGGTTGCTTGAATGCTCAATTCGACTCCCGATATTCGCGGTCGCGGGGGCTGGTGGCCAACAAAGCGGTCACGGAGGAACCCTCCAGATTCAAGTTGGCCACACCAAAGTGGGACATTCTAATTGTACGGACATGCGCCGCAATTTCCAGGAATCCTTGAGCGACACTACCTGGCCATTGCCGGTACAGTTGTGTCGAATTTGGCGCCTCAACTTGTCCGGACATATCGGCTTGATTTTCATCCTGCATGCTAGAATTTCAGCAGTTTCGACGGTAGTACTTGATTGGGGTCGGCAATGAATGGTGACAATAGTTCGGCGCGAGACCTGTCTGTGGCAGTCGATACCGGCGGCACGTTCACCGACGTCACGCTGGTAGATCGTGCTTCAGGAGAATTATGGAAGGCCAAGGTCTCGTCGACGCCGGCGGACCATTCGCTTGGCTTCATCGAAGGAATCCGCAAGGTGCTCGCCACGGCAGGCGTTTCCGCCGGACGGATCAGCCACGTATTCCACGGCACGACGGTCGCCACCAACGCCATTCTTGAAGGACGCGGCACCAAAGCCGCGCTTCTGACGACGGCCGGCTTCCGTCATGTCCTGGAGATTGGGCGACACGATGTGCCGCGCGGCGCCAACATGTACCACTGGGTCAAGACCAAACGACCGGTGCCGCCCCACCTGATCTTCGAGGCCCGGGAACGCCTGGATCACACCGGTCTGGTCCTGAGGCCGCTTGCCGACGAGGATGTGCGGGACGCCGCCGCGCGAATTCGCGACTTGGGCATACAAGCCGTCGCCATCTGTTTTCTGCACGCCTACGCCAATCCGGGCCATGAGCAGCGCGCCGCCGCCATACTGCGCGAGGAATTGCCGGATGTCTTCGTATCCCTGTCTTGCGAGGTGCTGCCCACGTTCCGTGAGTTCGAACGCACGATGGCCACAGTGCTGAACGCCTACGTGATGCCAGCCGTAGTGTCCTATACCGCACGGCTGGAGCGGCGCCTGGCGGATGAGGGGATTGTTGCACCGCTGCTGCTCATGAAGTCGAGCGGTGGCGTGACCGGGGTCGAGACCGTTCGTGCCCAGCCAATCCAGACCGCCCTTTCCGGACCGGCGGGCGGCGTCGTTGGAGCGGGTCTGATCGCGCAACTGGCCGGGCATCCGGACATCATCACGCTGGACATAGGAGGCACCTCGGCCGACATCTGCCTGATGGCGGGTGCGACGGCCGCCATGACGACGGACGGTCGGATCGGCGATTGGCCCCTGCAACTGCCCATTCTGGACATCAGCACGATCGGGGCCGGCGGCGGATCGATTGCCCGTATCGGACCCGGCGGGTTGACCGTGGGACCGATCAGTTCCGGCGCCAGCCCTGGCCCAGTGTGTTACGGACGAGGTGGACGCGAGCCCACGGTAACCGATGCCCACGCCGTACTTGGTCACCTCACGCCGTACCTGCTCGGCGGCGAATTGCAGCTAGACGTACAAGCGGGTCGTGCGGCGATCGATCAATACATCGCCAAGCCTCTTGGCGTCGGAGTGGAGCAGGCAGCGCGCGGCATTATCGACATAGCGAACAGCAACATGGTGGGCGCCATCCGCGTCGTGTCGGTTGAGCGCGGCTACGATCCGGCGCGATTCTCCCTGGTACCGTTCGGCGGGGCCGGCCCTCTGCACGGGTCCTTTATTGGCCGACTCCTGAGCATGAAGTCGATCGTGGTGCCCCTGACCCCTGGAGTGTTGTCGAGCTTCGGGCTGCTGGTATCGGATCTCAAGAGCGACTTCTCTCGCACCAGCCTGCAGCGTCCGCCCGACTACAACCTGGAAAGCATCGCAGCAACCTTCGCCGAACTGGAAACGGCGGCGGCGCAATGGTTGCGCAAAGAAGACGTCCCGCAGGAAAGCTGGGGCTTGCGTTGGATGGCATCCTGGCGCTACGAGCACCAGGGCTTCGAACTTACCGTCGACTGGCCCGCCCGCAGCGTGAATGCGCAGACGCTGGAGGGAGCCATCGCCGCGTTCCACCGGGAACATGAGCGCTTGTATACATTCGCCCAAACGGATACGCCGGTCGAACTGGTGCAGTTGCGGGTGCAGGCTATCGGTTCCATGGTGAAGCCTTCACTGCCGAAGGTGGCCGGCAATGGATCCGCCGCGCAAGCCCAGGTCGGCGAACAACAAGTGTGGACGAATGACGGGTGGACGCGCAGCCCGGTGTACGAACGCGACGCGTTGTGCCTTGGCGCGGTGATGAACGGCCCCGCGATCGTCCAGCAGCTCGACGCCACCACCTACATCCTTCCCGGGCAGCAGGGCAGCGTGGACGCCTACGGAAATATCGTGATCGTCGAACGGCACTGATCCAGTTCAGCCAGCGGCCTCGACCTCGATTTCGACGAGCAGATCCGGGTGGGCAAGGAACGGGGTGCCCACGAGTGTCGCTGCCGGATAGACCTGCCCGAGGAACTCGCGATGCGCCTGCAGGTAGCCCGTGATATGGCGTACATCGGTGACGTAGGCCCGCACCACCACGATGTGGCCGAGCGACAGGTCCAGTTCCTTGAGTGCCTGGTCGATGCGGCGAAATGCCTGGACCGACTGCTCATAAGCGTTCCCCAGATGTGCCCTGGCCACCGTCCCGCCTGACTCCAGGGCGGTGGAGCCGGAAACAAAAGCCCTGTCCGCGACCCGCACGGCGCGGCAGTAACCATAGGCGCGCTCGCTATCGAGCCCGGAAAAAAAGTGCTGGCGCGTTTGCATTGGCTTTCTCAATTTCAAATCAACAAGAATCCAACCTGCCTTGGAGCATTTCATGCTTGTGAAGCGGCGGCTGCAAATCAACCGCGGCGGTCCAGTTTCGGCAACGCCGCGCTTCGTGAACGCTTTCGAAGCTCCAAGCCCGCTATGCCCTCAGACAACAACCGCCATGCCGCCGCCGCGCGGGTCGGCGGCCCCGTCAAGCTGCGCACCATCGCGCGACCGCCGCGCAAGATGCGGCCGGCCCGACGTGTAGTCATAGCTGTAAACGGAATGATTGACCGGATGACCGCGCGCCTGCAGGCCCTGAGCAACGGCCCGGAGGAAACGCGCCTCCATTTCGATCGTGTCGCCCTCGCAATGCAGACGAGGTGCCGACACCGCCTCGACCGGCGACATGTCGAAATCCACCAGATTGCTGATGGTTTGTGCGACCCCCGAAATGATCCCGTGCCCGCCTGGCGCGCCGATCGCAAGAACTGGCGCATCACCGCTGAAGGCCAGCGACGAAGCCGTGGCGTGCTGCCGCATCCGCCCCGGTGCGATTGAATTGGGCTGGCCGGGGTTCGGATCGAACAGCATCATGGCATTGTTGTACATGAAGCCCAAGCCATCGGTCACGACGCCCGAGCCCAGCCCAAGGGTGTGGGTCATGGCCACGGCATTGCCCTGCTCGTCGATCACGCACACCTGTGTGGTGTCGCGCGAATCTGGCACCAGCCGGGCGCCAACCTCCGCCATCGTCAACGCACTCTCATCGCTGATCAGGCTGCGCAACCCATCCACGAAAGCGGGCCTGAGCAGCGCGGCCGGATCCTCTGTGACGAAATGCGGATCGCCGCTGCGAGCTTTCCAGACCGCGAGGCCGAGTTTCAGGCACTCCGCGACGCGATGTGCATGATCGATGCCATTGTGCCGGGTCGCGCTTGTCACCCAGGGCTCGAGCAGAGCCAGCGCCAACAACAGTGCCAGACCGCCGCCCGGTGGCGCTGGCGCCGCGATACGCAGGTCCCGATAGCGACCCCACAGCGGACTGCGCTCGGTGGCGGCGCACTCCCGCAGGTCTGTCTCAGAGATCAAGCCCCCATGGCGCTGCATGTCGGCCACGATGGCGCGGGCAATTTCACCTTCGTAGAAATCCCGCGCACCGTGCTCGGCCAGCCTGCGCAATGTGCGTGCCAGATCATCCGTTGGCATGCGTTCGCCAGTGGCGAGCATGCGTCCGCCCGTCATGTACAGTCGCTCCGCTGCCGGCGTCGCGGCATGGCGTTCGATGCTGTCGGCGAATCCGGCCGTCGGTCGCAACCAACGATCGTGTACGTGGTGGTAGACCGGCGCGCCGGCAGCCGCAACCTCAATGGCCGGGGCGAGCAGATCAGCCCAAGGGCGGGTGCCAAAGCGGCGCGCGGCGACGTCGGCGGCCTTGACGAAGGTCGGTACACAAATCGACCTGTAGCCGATTTCGTTCTCGCGGTTGCGCAGACGCCAGCCACCCCAACGCACCCGTTCGACAATCAGCTGCTGGAACATGTCCGCCGTGGCGGCCAGCGGAGCAGGCGCATAAAACGCGAGCTCGATGGTCTTGCCTTGGAGCGCATCGTGCACCAGCATGACGCCGCCGCCGCCGAGCCCGCACATCTGTGGGTCGACCACGCCCTGCATGAAGGCACAGGCAAGCGCGGCATCGACGGCATTGCCGCCGCGGCGCAACACGTCCGCCCCCGCTTCGACCGCGAGAGGCTGCGGGGCGGACACGACGCCGCGCATGCTCAGTCCGCGATCCCGATCGCCGCGGCCATGCGAAGCGCGTCCACGCCACTTCGATGCTCGCCGGTTTGCGGATCGACGGCAATGCCGACCGGCCGCGCAAAATTGGCCGTCACGAACGACTCTTCCAGAATTTCCAACGCGTGGCCTCGTCGCGCGAGCTCGTCGAGTACTTCCGGCGCAACGCGCGAATCGATCTGAAGCTTCGCGCCTTCGCAATGCAGTCGCGGCGCACCCACGGCCTCTTGGAGGCTGCGCTTGTGGTCGACGAAATTCACGATCGAGTGCAGCACCGAAGTGGTCACCTTGCGCCCCCCCGGCGCGCCGATCGCAAACAAGGCACGACCCTCCCGGCAGCCGAGCACTGCGGTCAGGTTTGACAGTGGCGCCTTGCCCGGTTCAACCGAGTTGATATGACCGGGGACCGGGTTGAACCAGATCATGCCGTCATTGAGCAGCATTCCGGTACCCTCGGCCATGGTGTACGAACCCCATAGGTCGCCCAGGGTGTTCGTGAGCGTCACCATGTTGCCTGCGGCGTCGGACACGCAGAGATGTGTGGTGCACCCGGCGTCGCGCAGCGCTCCGCGCTGGCGCCCGTCTTGCGGCTGATTTGATCGCTGATATGGCCATGGGTCACCCGCCGCCAACGGCCCGGCGCGATCCAGCGAAATGGCGCGCGCCCGCTCCAGGGCGAAATCCTTGGAAAGCAGGCCCTGCAGCGGCACCGAGACCCGCGCCGGGTCGGCCATATGGGCGAACCGATCCAGGAATGCCGCGCGCTGGGCGCAGGCCATTAGGTGCAGGTGGTCTGCACCCATGAAACGACAGCTGCCGATGTCGAATTGCTCAAGAATATTGAGCGCCTCGAATGCTGTCGTGCCGCCATTGGCGCCGGGCAAGGTGTGCATTGTCAACCCGCGGTAACGGATCTCGGCCGTCTCCGCGTGGTAGATGGCGCGATAGGCCTCCAGGTCCTGGGCCGTGATGGCACCCCCCTGCCGCTCCATCGTGCGTACGATGGCGCGCCCTACCTCGCCCCGACAGAACTCCTCGACCCCGCCGGTGCCGAGCCGCCGCAGCGTCGCAGCCAGTTGCGGCTGGCGAAACCTGGTGGTGGCCAGATAGGCCCGTATGGACGGCGCTGGTGGCAGGCCGTCCGGCAGGAAGACGTCCGTCGTCTCGGGAAAGCCGCGCATCAGTCGCGCGGCGCCTGCCACCATGGTCGAAAGGTACCAGTCGGGAATGAAACCTTCTTCGGCCAGTTCGACGGCCGGCTCAAACAGCCGCGCCAGAGGCAGCGTTCCGTGCCGCTCAAGCGCCATGGTGAGCCCAGCCATGGTTCCGGGGACGGCGACGGAGAGAGCGCCAATGGTATTTGCGTCCCCTTCGACCAGAGGCCAGCCGAACATGCCGCCGGCGGTGCCGTCCTCACGCATGCGGTACATGTCGGGCCGCGCGCGGGCCGGCACGCGCGGCAAAAACTCGATGGCGACATTCTTGCGCTGCTCGGCAAGGTGGATCAGCATGGCGCCACCGCCCGCCAGGCTGCTCATGGACGGCTCGACCACCGTGATGGCGGCTGCGGCGGCAATGGCCGCGTCGACGGCATTTCCGCCGGCCGCCAGGATGCGCGCGCCCGCCTCTGCCGCCAGCGGATGCTGCGCCACGACGAGTCCGCCGCGGCTGGCGACTTCGGTCTTCTCGACCAGGTAGCGGGAACGCCGGAAATTGGTCTCAGTCATCGCCATGGGTACCAAAGAAATCGCGCGTAACTGCTCCCCACTCGTCAAATTTTTCGACCCAGAAGTTGTGAGAGGTGCGCTCGAATATGTGCAGTTTGGAATTCGGGATGGCTCGCTGCGCCTCATAGGCGAAGCGCGGCCCGGTGATCAGGTCCTGCTCACCGGCACTGGTGACCAGTGTCGGACAGTTGATGCGGCCGGCACGGCCGGTCGCATCGTAGGCGCAATACGCATCCACAATGCGGTCAAATGACCACGGCTGAGCGAAGGTCTGCTCCCCACCCCGGGCGCGGGCCGCCGCGGCGGTCAAGTCGGGCCGGGCGTTGAAGGTCTCGGGGGTGTAGCACCAAAGGGTCACCTCGCGCGCCCACAGCACCGGATCGAGACGGCGCAACTCCTTCCACATCTGCAGGGTCTCGCGCAGGAAGTTGTCGACCTTCAGGCACGGCGAGCCCAGCATCAGGGCCGACACCTTCTGGGGGTGGCGGATCGCGAGCTCCATGCATACCAGCGCGCCCATTCCGCCGCCCCCGAGCACCCGGCAGCGCGGTATGTTCAAGGCATCGAGCAGCCCCGCAAGATCGTCAGCCATGGCCTCGATGCTGTAGGGGGCGTCAGGAGAATCGCTAGCGCCGATGCCACGATGGTCGTGGCGAATGCAACGGAAATCCTTGGCAAGCAATTCGCGGTGCTGGATGAAAGCCCTTTCTGCACGGGCCCAGCCAGTTGAAATCAGCAGGGGCGGGCCGTTGCCGACCTCCTCATAGTGCATCTCGATGTCGGAAACGCGCAGCTTTGGCATGGAATTCCTCGGGTTCAGGGTTTTGCGTAACGGTCGTACCACTCGTCGGCGTCAAAATAACCGCCGCGATGGAACAGCTTTGTCTTCCAACGGGCCCGCTGACGATGCTCTTGTGTGGCCGCATGGTCGACGGACTGGCCGCCTTCCGCCATGATGACACCATAGTCCTGCAGCGCACTTGCAGCGCTGACGAAACCTCCAGCCACATCCTGCAACACGTCGAGTGAATCGCGGTCAAACGGATGGCCATAACCGCCGCCGCCCACTGCTTCGAAGCGGATGACGTCGCCACGCTTGACGATGATGCCGTCTTCCATGTTGAGGAACTGGCGCTCGTCTGGGCACCCGGGATTGAGCAGGATGCGGCCCGAACGGCCGCACATTCCCCCGGCCAGCCCCCACGGCGGGTTGTCGACGTTGTCCATGCGCACGCCCAGCATTGCCTGCTCCGTCAGAACCTCCACTTCGCGCACCACACCGGCGCCTCCACGCCAGCGCCCGGGCCCGCCCGAATCACGATTGATGCCGTAGGCCAGCACCCTCAGCGGAAAATTTTGCTCGGTGAACTCGACCGGATAGTTCTTCTGTGCGATGAAATACACCGCATCGATTCCGTCGGCCGTGGCGCGCGCGCCATGGCCGACTCCCAGGCCCATGCTTTTAAGGAATGGTTTGCCCGTGCGGGAGTCAATGCCTCGCAACTGGTTGAAGGAGTAGATCGACGATCCCGCGTGCCCATGCTCTGGGTCGGCGATATCGAGCAGCGCCAAGCAACAACTTTGCACCTTGGCCAGCGTGTTGGTACGCTGGCCGAGCGCGGCCGGAAAGCGAGGCTTAAGCAGGCTACCGTCGCGCAAGATCACCTCGTCGAGTATGCGCAGCACGCCTTCGTTCAACAACAGACCCTGGTCAGCGGCCAGGAAGTAGATGCCGAAAACCATTTTCGGCACGGACGGGTGCATCAAGAAATTGACGGCGCCCTTGACCTGGTCGTCGCTGTCGACGGTGTCCAGAACGAAGGTGTTTGCATTCGCGGCCAGCGCCATTCGCACGGTCACCGGACCACTACCCTGTCCGTCGCTGTCCAAGCGGTCGGCGAACCGATAAAGACCATCACGGAAACGCTCTCGAAAGCCCTGGCGCACCGCGCGCTCGGTCTGCCCGATCAGTTCTTCGAACGCGCCGTTGAGCGTCGCGACCGGGTAGCGGCCGAACAACTCCAGCAATCGCTTTTCGCCAAGCCGCACCGCAGCCATCATCGCGCGCATGTCGCCGCGCGTCATGTCGGGAAAACGCGTATTGCGTATGAAGGTCCGGAACAACTCCTCGTTGAGCCGCCCGGCGTCATACAGCTTCACCGGCGGGACGATGATTCCTTCCTGGAAGATATCCGTCGCGTCCGGCGTGGTCGAACCCGGCCGCATGCCGCCGATGTCCAGAAAATGTGCCCAGGAATGCGCGTACGCGACGATCTCGCCGCCACTGAATACCGGGCTGACGAAGACCTGGTCGGGCGAGTGGGAGACGCCGCCCTCCGATCCGTAACAATCGTTGTACCAGTACAGATCGCCCGGTTTCATGGTCTGCGGCGGGTACGCCTTCAGTATTGGTCCGATGATGTTTCCGAGGACCGGGATCTTGGTACCGATGAGGAGTCGCGCCTCGGAGTCGAACAGACCACAGAAATAGTCCTGCTTCTCACGAATGATCGGCGACATCGCCGTCCTCTCCAGCAGGGTTTCCATCTCGGCCTGGGTCGCGCGCAGAGCACCCTTTACGATCTCGATCGTGACCGGGTCAACGGCGGCAAGCGACGACTGCTTGTCAGGTGCATTCATGGCGGCAGGTCCTCAAGATGATTACGCCAGGCGCAAATTGGGGTCGAGCCAGTCCCGCAGCCAGTCCCCCAGGATGTTGACCGACAGGACTGTGAGCATGATCGCCAGGCCGGGCAAGGTTGCGATCCACCAGGCTTGTTCGAGGTAATTGCGGCCCGAAGCGAGCATGGAGCCCCAGGATACGACTTCGAGCGGCATCCCGACACCAAGGAAACTCAATGCGGCCTCGAAGATGATCATTTGCGGGATCGCGAACGTCGCCACGACCAGCAGCGGCGTGAGCGCGTTCGGGAGGACGTGACGCAACAGGATGCGCGGCCAGGCGGCACCCAGCGAACGCGCGGCGAGCACGAACTCGCTTGTCCGCAAGCGCAGCGCCTGCGCCCGGGCCACCCGCGCGTACAGCGGCCAACTCGCGATGATCAGCACGACGATCACGTTGAGCAGGCCGCGCCCCAACACATACATGATCACGATTGCAAGCAAAATGAACGGGAAGGCAAGCTGCACGTCGACCACCCGCATGACCACCTCCTCCAGCCAGCCACCGAAGTAGCCGGCCAGGATGCCCACCACCGTGCCGAAGATGCCCGCGCCCACCACCGACGCAACACCCACCAGCAGCGATACCCGTGCGCCGTGGATGATGCCGCTCAGGACATCACGACCAAGAATGTCCGTTCCAAGCAGGTGCGGGAATCCATCACCGCCCGCCATGGCCGGTGGCCGAAGGTTGTTCATGATGCTTCCCTGCAGCGGCTGATAGGGGCTGATCAATGGAGCGCACAATGCCGCAAAAACGACCAGGGCGATCAACGCCAGGGCGATCATCGGCAGGATCGGGCGAGCCTGCCGCCCGGCGCGAAAACGATCGGGATTGACGCTGTTATCAGACAAAACGAACCTTTGGATCGAGCCAGGCATAGGCAAGATCGGCCGCCAGATTGGCCAGTACCACGGCAACTGCTATGACGAAAGCCCCGGCCTGGATGATTGGAAAATCGCGCTGACCGATGGCCTGGATCATCAGCCTGCCCACACCGGGCCAGGCGAAGATCATCTCGGTTACCACCGCGCCGCCAATGAGGGCGCCGAAGTCGACCGCGAGAACCGTGATCAACGGCACGGCGATATTTCGGAACGCGTGGCGCCGGAAGATCAGGGCCGGTGGCAGACCCTTGCTGCGCGCGGTGCGGATGTAGTCCTGGGCCATCACCTCCAGCAATTCGGAGCGGACCAACCGTGTCAGCCGCGCCATGAAGAAGAAGGCCAGGGTCACTGTCGGCAATACCACGTGGGCAAGAGTACCGTAACCCGCTGATGGCAACCAGTGCAGCGTGGTCGAGAACAACATGATCAGCATCAGGCCAAGCCAGAAGTTCGGCACCGATTGCCCGAGCAGGACCAGGCTCATCGCTCCATGGTCCATCGCACTGCCACGGGTCAGAGCCGACACGGCACCAACGACCAGCGCGATGAAGAATGCTGTCAACATGGCACAGGTGGTCAACAGCATCGTGGCCGGCAGGCGTTCCAGAACCAAGCCCAACGCGGGTTCCCCCTGCCATGGGGACAGCCCGAAATCACCCCGGACCACGTTTCCCGCGAAGACCACGAACTGCTGCCACAGTGGCTTGTCGGTCCCCAGCGCCCGTCGAAGATCGCCGATCTCGCCTTCAGTCATTCCGGGTTGAATCATCAACGCGACGGGGTCGCCCACAACCCGGGCGAGCAAGAACACGACGACGACGATCCCAACCAACACCAGCATGGAGCTGAAAAGGCGTACCAGCACGACGTGGAGCATTGCGGCTTCCCCTGGCAACAGGCTCGCGAAGACGACGCCTGATCGGCTAGCGTGCGGTCATATGCTCGACGTAGATGAACTCGTCGGCCCGCACCTTCCAGTTGATCTTGTTGCTCACCCCGTACAGCGGGAGTGGTTCGTACAGGAAGAGCCAGGGCGCCTCATCACGCACCACGGCGGCCATCTCCTTGAACATCGCCGTTCGCTTGGCGGCATCGACGGTGGACTCTGCCTGATTCCAGGCATTGTCCACCTTCGGGTTGGAATAGTGCGTCCAGTTCCAGTTCTTCTCGGTGACAAGCACGGTCGACATCACCAACTCGATGGTTGGCCCTGCCTTGTAGTACATCAGGAACAGGTCGCCGAGATTGGCCTGCTTGTTCTTGAAGTCGAAAAGCTTCTCCGCGAAGACCTTCCACTCGTCCTGGATTATCTCGGTCTTGATGCCCACTCGAGCCAGATCCGCGGCGATCGCCTGCGACAGCTCTGGCCCGTTCGAGACCACTCCCGTCGGGAAATGCAGCTTCAGGCTGAGGTTCTGCACGCCGGCCTCGCGCAGCAAGGCACGTGCCTTGTCCGGGTCGTAAGGATAGGGCATCAAGGTCGCGTCGTAACACGACGTCTGCGCTGAACATGGCTGCCCCATGGCCCGGCCGTAACCCTGGAGCAGGCGCTCGACAATCGCCTGCTTGTTTACCGCATAGTTGATGGCTTGGCGAACCCTCTTGTCCTTCAGGCCTTCACGATCAACCACCAAACCGCCCCATATTGGCAACGCGCCCTGATCAGCGGCTTCGATGCGGACAGCGCTGGAGCTCTTGACCTTTTCGACCTGGATTTGCGGCACATTCGATATCAATTGCACTTCGCCATTGAGCAATGCCGCGACGCGCGTGCCCGGCTCCGGAATTGGCCAGAACACCACCCGATCAGCCTTGGGTCGCCCGTTCCACCACTCGCGATTGGCCTCCAGGATGACACGGTCACCACGACGCCAACTGACGAACTTGTAGGCGCCAGTGCCGATGGGTCGGCGCGCGATCCCTTCTGCGCCAACTTCCGCGAAATACTTTGGCGGAACCGGCAGCAGGTAATCCGCCACCAGAATCAAGGCATTCGCGAACGGTTTGTCAGTGATCAAATCGACCGTGAAGTCGTCAACTACCCGTACCTCCTTGAAGCGCGAGTAGTAGCTGCGTGCCTGGGAGGCCGGCTTTTGCATGAGTTCAACCGCGAGCTTCACCGCGGCGGCGGTGAGCTGCTCACCGTTGTGGAACTTGACATCGCGCCGCAAATGGAATCGCCAGGTGAGCGGGTCGATCTGCTCCCAACGTTGGGCTGCGGCGGGCAGTACCTTGCCATCCGCGCTGAGCGTGATCAGCGGGTCAAAAATATGCCGGTAAACCCACCTTTGGTGGGTGTTGATGTTTTGTGTCGGATCAAGGGTGTCCACGTCCAGGTGAGTTCCAATAGTCACCGTGCCAAGGGACTGCGCCCACGACACAGGAGAACCCAGCACCGCAAACGCTGCTACTGCCAAGGCCGCAACGGTGCCGCGTGTCGACATTGCCAATAAGTTTTCCAGTTTCATTCCTGAGTCCTCCAAAAGTAGAGTCGCCGAAGGTCAAATGTCCGGACATAATAATACAGCATTCCGTTCAATTGGGATCCCCAATTCGACTTTTCGAGCCCAGACTGTTGCCAGTCAGCCCGTTGAAACGGACGGCAGGCCAACTTGGGCTCAGCGTCAACGCTTTGTCATTCGACCCGTATCGTTGCGGGTACAAGGCACGACTCTGCGGTCTTCCCTTGTCTGCGTCTTGTCGTTGCCATCGCAAACACATCCTTCAGCCGCCCCGAGTAGTGCCCCCGGTTGGCGGTCCAGAGCTGTAGCGTCTGGCAGCGTGGGTGTCTGGGGTTGGATCCGCCGTCGCCGCCCAATGGTCGGGTGCGCGAGGCGGGGCCGCACTTCGCTGCTTTAGCCGCTCGCGCTGTCGGGCTGCGGCCACCCTGCAGCCGGGGTGGCGCTGCGCGCTGTGTCGGCAAGCCATGGCCAACATCAGGGTCAACCCTGAGACCAGGGTCCAATCCTGCGCGCCGTGAAGGTTCAAAGACCTGCCAGCTCGCCAGCGCCGAGCCTCCAGACGCCCGGATCGCGTGCTAAATCCGCCCAGACTTGCGTACTTCGGGGCCCTCTGCGGGCTCGGCCGAGAGCCTTTTGAGGCCTGTTCTTGGGGTGTCCTATGGCGTTTGAAAATCCTATTCCAGTGCGATCCCAAGCGCTTGGCCTCGTACAGTCGGTGCCCGTCGATCTGGTTCTGCACCGCGTACGCGCCAAGTTTCAGGCCCGAGATTTCAGCCGCCTTCAAGTCCTGCAGCGACTTCGATTTCTTCTCACCCATCGAGCTCTCCTTTTGAAAGCCGCAGGTGTATCGCGTTCAGGTGTTCGGGGGAAGGACGGGGTCAATAGATCGCATACACTCGCTCAGTTTTGAACTCAATTGGTAGGCTCTAGGAGCATTTGAATGCACTATCGGAGACTGACGCGACTGCTCGTCGCAATTGTTTTGACCACGCTGTGGACATCGGTAAGCTTTGCCCAGGAATTCCCCTCCAAAGTAGTCAGATTGATCGTGCCGTACGGTCCTGGAGGCCCGGTGGATATCCTGGCGCGCATTCTCGGCGAGCGAATGGCTCCTAAACTCGGCAAGCCGGTCATCATCGAGACCAAGCCCGGTGCCAATACCCTGGTGGGGACGCGAGTCGTGCTCGAAGCGCCCGCCGATGGCCATACCCTTTTCCTGGAGACGAGCAGCGTCGCAAGCAATCTCCTGCTGGTCAAGGACCCCGGCTATGTATTGGATGATTTCGTGCCGATCGTGGCCGTGGGTGCCTTGCCGATCGTATTTGTCGTGTCCTCATCGCTGCCGGTAAAGACCATCCCAGAATTCGTGAAATATCTGAAGGACAGGCCCGGCAAAACCAACTATGCAACCACCGGCAGCTTCACCGAATTGCTCAGTGACCGCTTTACCAGCGTGGCCGGCGTGAAGATGGTTGCGGTTCCGTACAAGGGGTCGAACGAAGCGCTGGTGGCGGTGATGTCGGACGACGTGCAAACGTTTTCCTCGGGCATTTCTTCCGCCCTGCCCATGATCAAGTCGGGAAAGCTACGGCCCCTGGCGGTGGCGAGCGAGCAACGCTCTGCCCTCTTGCCGGATGTCCCGACGTTCAAGGAAATAGGCTACCCGGACATGCTGGGCGCTACCTGGATGGCTGTCTCCGTTCGCGCAAAAACGCCACCCTCAGCGATCGACAAGTTGCGGCAGGTATTGGTTGAAATCGTCAACTCGGAAGACTATCGGACCAAGATAACCAACATCGGCATCGATGTATGGGCGACCAAACCGGAAGAGCTTCAGGCATTCATTAAAAATGATTTGTCCTTGTCGGAAAAGGACGTCAAACGAATCGGTCGCAAGCCGGAATGAGCGACGTCCGTTCTGCGAGCACGACTGTGCAAGCACTTGCCGTGATGTCGATGGCTCTGCAAAGGAAGTGGCATGCTGCCGGTGGTTAAGCGTTTCAATCTGGGCTACCTCTGCAGCCGGGCGGCGCAAAGTACGCTGGAAAAGCCCGCGGTCATCGATCTGCATGAGGGGATGGAGCGTGTCATACGTTGCGGTGAGCTTGAGCGACGCCTGGATCGCATGGCTGCTGTTTATGGTGCATTAGGTCTTGCCGTTGGTGAACGGGTTGCCTTGCTCGTCGGGAATCGATTCGAGTTCGTCGAGGCGGCCTACCGCAATGCGGGCCGGCCGCGATGTGATCGAGAGTCCGCCTGATCTGCGTGCCCTCGGCAATGAACGCGATCAGGCGCATCTGTCCACCACACACCGGGCACTGCCCGGCGTCGCTGCCACGGGTCAGCCGCAACTGCACGAATACGAAGGGACTTCCCACTTCCAGGTAACGGCATCTCGTGCCAAGATTGGTTTGGAAGTCAATCTACAAGCTTTGGACGGAGAAGTCCCATGAGCGAAATTACACGAGTTGGCGTTGATTTGGCGAAACGCGTTGTCCAAGTCCATGCTGTGGATGGCGCTGGCCAGCGGGTTACCGGCAGGGCCCTGCCGGACGATCTTGGGCAGGTATCGAGCCTGCTGGCCGACACGGGTTACTGCAGCGCATCCAATGTTCAGGCATGCGAGGCGCAGAAAATCCAGCCAATGCTGGCCATGAAGCACAAGAAGCACAACTTGCCGCTGCTGGAGCGCTTCGCCGCAGATGCTGCGGCCCCTGAGAGTGAAGATCCTGTGGTCAACATGGCCCACCGACTGGGGACTCAAGCGGGGCGAGTACTGTATGAATTGCGCAAGCAAACGGTGGAGCCGGTGTTCGGAATCATCAAGCGCGCCATGGGCTGGCAGCAGATGTCCATGCGCGGACTGGACAAGGACAAAGGCGAGTGGACGCTGGTGACGATGGCTTGGAATATTAAGCGGCTGCACGTGCTGCGGGCGGTATGATGGGAGAAATGGCGACTGGAAATGCAGCGGCAAAGAGGTAGACTACGACACAGGAGCAGCCATGGGCTCGCCCAAGCGCCTCGCTGAAAAAAATCAGACAAGCACCCGAAAATCGAAGATCGTGGCACCGATATCAACACCTGTTCGGACTCAAGTCCGAACAGGCTCCTAGGAGAAGGGTATGAAGAGATTTGCGGGATTGATACTTGCCTCAATTGCAGCCTTGGTTGTGCCGACGGCCGTTGCCCAGAGCTTTCCCATCAAGCCGATCACGATCTTCATCAACTCCGAACCAGGCGGTGCCAACGATGTGATCGCCCGCACGATAAAGGACAGAATGGCGGCGGAACTCGGCCAGCCGATTCTGATCGAGTACCGCGTCGGTGCCGGCGGCGTCATCGGCTTGTCGGCGCTGAAGCGGATGGAGCCGAACGGCTACAGCATCATGCTCTCGGGTCCAGGACCAGTGACGCTGGCGCCGCTGCTTTCATCGGTCCCATACGATCCGCTAAACGACTTCGAGTTCATTAATCAGGCCGTGAACATCCCGATCTTGGTTGGTATCAACACCAGTCTGTCGGCCAAGACATTGCCAGAATTCATTTCCATGGCCAAGCGTGAGCCCGGCAAGTACAGCTTCGCCTCGACTGGCATGGGCGCACCGTCGCACCTGTTCGGCGAGCGCTTGAAGCAGATGACCGGCATCGACATGCTGCACGTCCCCTACAAAGGCCCGCCGGCCGGCGCGCTGGCGCTCGCGTCCGGCCAGGTGTCAGTCTTCTTGACTACATCCTCGACGTTGGCGCCTTTCGTCGAGTCCGGCAAAGTGCGCGGGCTTGTTCTGCTTAACACGACGACTCGCCTGAAGTCGATGCCGGAGATGCAGACGTCGGCGGAAGTCGGTATGTCAGAGCTGACCATCCCCAGCTGGATGGGCTTCCTCGCACCGAAGGGAACACCGCCCGCAGTGATCGACAAGCTCGACAAGGCGGTTCAGGCGGCGCTGACAGATCCGAAGACGAAGGAAGTCTTCGACCGCCTGTCGTTCGAGCCGCTTGGCATTCCGGGGCCACAGTTCGCTGCCCGCCTGAAAGCCGACTCCCAAGTTTGGGGCGAGGTGGTGCGCAAGGCCAATATCAAGCCCGAGCAATAGCGCAGGACTTTGCAGAATCGTGCCGTGAACAATAGAAACTTCGACAACTGGATCGATGAGTGGAGTGCAGCGCGGCCGGCGATTCCAAAGCCCAGGCTGCGCGACGGCAAAATGCGTTTCGGCATCTTCTGGCCTTACAGCCAGACGGCTTTGCCGACAAAGCTGTTGATTGAGCGCAACCCAGACGTGATGGATGTGGCCAACCACATTCGTCTCGCCCGCGCCGTCGAGCAGGCGGGTTTCGACGCCATATTGCTACCGGACGGCTATGCCGCTCAGTCGTACGAAGCCAGCGATATCATGTTCCTTGATCCGTCGACGAGCGGTGTAATCTGGGCAGTGCCGATAATCATGGCAACGAAGCGGATCGGAATTTTCTCGACCCTGCACACCACATACTTCCATCCCCTCCACATCGCCCGCTTCGGCGCCCACCTGTCGCATCTAAGCGGTGGGCGGTGGGGTTGGAATATCGTTGCTGGCCACCGCCTCAGCGAGGCGTCGCTTTTCGGCTACGAGGAGCTGCCCGACCACGAGCATCGCTATGCCCGCGCCGAAGAGATGGTCCGGCTCATCCGCAAGCTTTGGGAGAATCCGCTCGGCGTCGACCATCAGGGCGACCTATTCAGGGTGCGAGGCCGCATGCGAGGCCCTTTTCCGGTCGGCAACCCGGCACTTGTCAGCGCCGCCTCGTCTGGACGTGGCCACGATTTTGCCATCGCCCATTGCGACTATTTGTTCGGCCAGGTGTCGCAGGAAAGTGGCATTTCCGAGATCATCTCCGATATGGCGGCGCGCGCCAAAGCGGCGGATAAGCCGCCGCCGCCCTTGCTGATTACCGCTGTGGTCTTGATTCGTGACGAGCCGGGCCTTGCCCGCCAGCATATCGAGGAACTGTATGCCTCGTTTGATCCCGTGGTATTTGACCAACTGAGCGGGTCGCGCGGGCGTATCACGCAGGGCGGCAAGGTCACCGACTTCCCGATCTTGGCTGGCACCACCGACGAGGTTGCGGAACAGATCATCGACCTGCACCGGCGCACCGGTGTTTCCGGCCTGGTGCTGCGCATGCCCTACTGGGCGCCGGAAGAAGCGCTCCGCCTCGCCCCGGTGTTCGCCAAGCTGCAGAAGGCCGGCGTATGGTCGCCGCCCGAGGCGCGGGACTATTGCTGGTAGATCGGCACTGATCGCGGTTGCCTACGGCCACCGCCGGACAGGTGGTGCTGAAGTTGAAGACCCCCTGGCGTGATGGCACCACGCACCTGGTGATGTCGCCGCTGGAGTTCAAGCAGCGGCTGGCGGCGCTGGTGCCACGGTCACGGTTGCACCTGATCCGCTTCCATGGTGTGCTGGCCCACAACGGCAAGCTGCGCGGGCTGGTGGTGCCGCAAGAGGTGCCGCAAGCGCCCGAGCCGACAGCCCAGCAAGCAAAGCCTGCCGAGTGCGAGGCGAACTGCGCGCACCACCAACCGTTGCGGCCGAGCTGGGCCTGACGGTGTTCCTGTCCGAATACCGCGACCACAGCGCGATCTGCCTGGACCGCCACCACGACCACAAGGGCATGGAGGTGCATTTCTGGCCCATCGGCGGATCGCTGCAGGTCAATTGTGGCGGCGCGCCGAAGCTGCTGCTGGCCTGGCAGTCGGAGGACGAAATCGACCGCGAGCTGGCCCGGCCACTGACGGCGCTGGCAGCCAAGAGTCTCGTCGACCGGCGGCGACTCAAGAAGCACTTGAAGCTGATTCGCCAACGCGGGTGGGAGCTCGCGGTGGACGACGTGGTGATCGGCCTGAGCGCCCTGGCCGTTGCGCTGTTGAACACCCAGGACCAGCTGTGCGGCTGCGTCAGCGTTGCCGGGCTCAACGACCAGATGATCAAGCGCCGCGAACCAGTCTATCTGGGCCGGCTGCTGGAGCTGCGTGACAAGATGCGGCCACTGCTGCCATGATGGTTAAACGCTGGCCGGTATGACGGCATCCGCGGAAACCCTCGCCGCCTTGTCGGCCGGTGCCTTGCCACCCGCTGCGCTCGCCAACGTCGTGTTATGCCTGGACCGCATGGACAAGTTGCGCGAGATCGACCCTGCCGCCAACACCATCATGGTCGAGGCTGGCTGCACGCTGGCGGCGATACAGCAGCAGGCCGCGGCACACGGGCGACTGTTCCCGATGGCGCTGGGCAGCCAGGGTTCGTGCCAGATCGGCGGAAACATCTCCACCAACGCGGGCAACTCGACCTGGTGTTGCACCACATCCCGGGCACGCGCGACCCGCTGAAATCCGCCCATCCCTGGACAGTGCTGCTGGAGGCGACCGATTCGTGCGCGGGCAAGGATGTAACTGAGTTGCAGTGCGAGGCGGACGTCGCGAGCGCCGAGGTGCACCGCGTCGCCGCCGAGCTTGGTGGCAGCATCAGCGCCGAACATGGCATCGGCGGCGCCAAGCGGGACGAGCTCAAGCTGTAAAAGTACCCGCTGGAGCTCGGACTGATGCAGGGCATCAAGTCCCTGCTCGACCCGGGAAACCTGATGAACCCGGCAAGTTGCTCGACCTGCCCAGCGAAGCACGCCTGGCGGAGCGGTGGTAGCGGCCGAAGCCCGGATAAACCGCCGATATCGGATCGCATCGGTCAAGCCCAGCTGCGCACCTTGGCGCGGGTCCGGGCCGGGCAATCGCCTTACCTGATTCCATCGGTTCAGCCGATGCAGTTGCTGGCCGGCCCGCCGTAAGCGCCCGTCGAAGTCCCTAAGAAGGATGATCGATCTCGCGTCCCGTCGTCCGACGGAACTTCCGCAAGATGGTCCCCAGTGACTGGACGTGCGGCCAGTGCTGTCAGGCCGGCGCAAGAACGCGGCGATCGTGGCCTGCATCGTGACGACCGTGGCCGACAGGTAAGTTCCGCTGACCAAGCCGTTCACGAAGTGGCGCAGGTAGACCGAAGGTTGGCCGATGAAGTTCGGTGGCGCGAGTTCCGCGCCGGCAGCCCATTCCCATGCGCCACCCCACACCAGCAGCACCGCCCTTTCCTTCACACGGGTGTTTCAACCGATATGGTCAACTCCTCGCGGGCTAAAGGACGGCGATCGGGCTGACTAGGGAACCGGTCACCCGGGTCATGTGCAGCGCAGCCACCGTGAACATGAACGTATTGCGCTTCTTTTCGGCACAGACCTGCGCGAATTTCTCCAGATCCATGTTGTGCAGCAAGTGGATGCCGTAGTAGGCAAGGCACAACGTGTGCATCGGGGAGCGGCAGATATGCTCGTAGGGAGACGGAAAAACGTCGCCCGGCCCGTCGCTTGCGATCACAGTCACGTCGCGCGCGCCAAGCACTTCCGCGCACGCCGGGTGCAGACCTGGCCAGGTCCCATGCTTGTTGCCCGGTCCATTGGGCGGAATGCCGCCGGCAAGTGTTCCACCTAGGCGAATCAGCACGGCATCACCGGGTTGCAACTGCTTCGCGGGCTCCACCAGTTCCTCCGGGGTCACGAATTCGCCCGGCTTGAGAAACGCCACGTTTCGGCCGCGTGCCACGTCGATCAATACGCCGCGCGTGACAATCCCGATCGCGTTGCTGATGGGTGCGAGTTTCACGCCCTCGGCCTTGGTCGCAATGTCGCTGAACGCATGCCCATTGAATCCCTTGCCGCGGTAGCCGACATGCGACAAGGCGTCGAGATGGGTATTGACCATCCCGTGAATCCGATAAGCCACCTTGTCGCTGGCGTTGAGCGACTCCGGGCGTTCGGGCTCCAGATCCCAAGCACCGGCCGCAAGCATTGTGTGCTCGAAGCACTTGTCCGGGCGCAGCGGCTCCTTGTCGGTCACCGGCCGGCTGAGCGGATAGACCTCGCCCAGTCTGGCAGCGCCGATGCCGCGCATCACCACTTCGGGGGTCAGGAGGTTGAGGGTGCCCCGATCGTTCGGCCAGCGCCCCCAGTTGCCGCTGTGCCCGGGCCATCCCTCCTTGGGGGGTTTGATCGTGCTTGAGATTGCAACGCCTGAATTCATGGTGGTGTCCCTGGAGGTGGTGTAAGTCCACAGCCCGGCCAGGCTGAGATACACGGTACTCAGCGAGCCACTGCTGGCAGCCGGGTCGGAACAGTATCGCAGAGGGTTTGCAGACCCTCAAACTGCATGTAACGCCGGTTCAGGCTCCACTCGTCGTTCTGTTCCAGCATCACTGGCTCTTGGAGACGCCGCTCGTGCCCAGCGCCTTGACCAGGTCGTCCACCGAGTGGGTGGAGATGGCCTGCATGCAGGCTTCCTGGATCACCGCGGTGAGCGCCGTTTTGGCTGTTGATACGTTCGGCAGATTTTTCGTCGCAGCCGGCGCCGCAGCGACCGTCGATGTCGGCCCCCTTTTTGGCGAGCTTGACAGGTGCGATAGTAGCGGTGGCCACCCTCACTTCAGATGGCTCCTCACATGCTCTACCAGCGCTATGGACTTCGCCCTTCGCGCATCAGCAGATCTGCAAGCGGAATCTGCAAAGTCAACGTTGGCACGAACTTGCTCCCAATTCGGGACTGCAAACCGCAGCAATGCCGTCATTCCCGCAGGCAGGCGAATGCCCTCGAAACGCCCGTGTAGGCTGGGCGTCGTGCGCTTGTCAAGCACATCAATGAATTGCGGCGACACGTCCGACAAATCCAGTAGAGGCAGCTGCGTTGCCTTTTTGGTAACCCGCGCCGCCAGGTAGGTGGCCAAACGTTTCAATACCATGTCCTCGGCGTTGCTGAAAGTTGAAGCCAGCTCCTGGATCGCGGGTTGGTGCGGCTGCGCTCGCTCGGCTCGAGCGAGGACTTCGGCAGCGCAGGGTTCATCCCGGATCACCTGAATGGCATAGTCGGTGCGCCGTTCAACCTCGTCCCGTGCGAAGTGCTCTCTTGTCCATTCCACAATCTGCGTCGCTTGGTCGCTGACCACGGCCAGGTCCGGCGGCGTGTGGATCTGGACGTAAGGCCGCTTGGCATGGGGCGCGCGCGTGATCACCAGCGTCGCATTCCTGTCGAGCAGGGGGCTGGCATCGAGGTCGCTGCGCTTGAACCCAGGCAGATGGACGGTGCCGCCGTGCGCCAGTCCTGACATGACGATCTCGGGCAGTGACGAGCAACCCGGCGGCAGGACGATGGTATCTATCCGGCCTTTCAGTTCCGTGCAACTGCACAGGCCGATCAAAAAGCCGTCGATATCTTCCGCAAGAAACCTGGATAAATCGAGCTCACGAGGTGATTCCTGTTTGAGCACCAAGGGCTCGAGCATTCGTGCCAGCTCTTGTCTCCGCGCGAGCGATTCCGGATCGTCAGCCGAGCTGACGTAGTCATTCAATTTGGTCTGCAGGCGGAACGGCGTGGGTTGCGCGGCGATCAAGTGCTGCGGCGGCGAAGCCAAAGTGGCAGCCAACGGGCGGGTGAGCATTTCTGGTCGCTTTCAGAGGTGGCGTGCATCCAGAAGACAACGCCGAAGCCACGGCAAAAATCTGCCGCGCATCTCAGTGCGAGTTGTGCGTCGAAAAGTTCGCGCCAGATGATATATATTTTGGCCGCGCGTACGCGGCTCCAGCCCGACGCGCCCTGCGGGACTGGAAGGGAGTGGACGGCGCGGTTCTGGGCCGTGCAGCGCCGCGAAGCACCGCGTTTACAACACTAGTCGACCGCCACCGGGTACTTGGCCATCAGCGGCTCGAGCACCAGCATTTCCTGCGTGACCTCTAGTGCAAACGCCGCCGGATCGCTGAAGACAGGCAAGGCCGCGCCGCCTTCAATGGTGGCCAGAAGGGCCGGATTCTTCGAGATGGCTTTGACAGCTTCCCAGATCCCGTCGAATATCCGCGGCGGCGTGTCCTTTGGGACCATCAGTCCGAACCAGGAATCGCCGATCACGTTGTAGCCCGCCTCGGTCAGCGTCTGCACGTTGGGCAGCTTGTTGAAGCGTTCGGTGGTGCCGACGGCCAGGTACTTGAGGCGGCCGTTACGGTAATGCGGCAGGCCGGAGGAAACCGCGGGCAGTCCCATTGTGATGTGGCCGCCGAGCAGGTCGTTCATCATCGGCCCGGTGCCCTTGTAGGGCGCGTGCACGGCCAGATCCTTCAGTCCCGCGACGTCCATCAGGTGGCGGCCGATCAGCGTGCCGTACTTGGTGGAGCTGCCCCAGCTGCAGGCTGGCTTGGCTGTCTTGCAGTAGGCTACGAAGTCCGAGAAGTTGTTGCCCTTGAAATTGCTGTTGACCGCGAAGGACAGCGGTGAATGCTGGATCTTGGAGATCAGCCTGAGCTGCTCCATCATGTTGTTGCCGGCGGCCTTGTACAGCAGCATCTGGTTGACCTGCATCAGGATGGTGTGGCCATCGGGCGGCGCGCGCAACACCTTCTGCGTGCCGATGATGCCGTCGGCGCCGGAGACGTTTTCCACGATCACCGGCTGTCCGCCCCATTGGGCCGACAAGGCGATCGACAAGGAGCGCGCAAGTGCGTCGCTGCCGCCGCCGGGCGGGTAGGGCACCACCAGGGCGACGGGCTTGGTGGGCTGCCACGCCGGCGCCTGGGCGAAGGCGAAGCCGCTCAGGCCGAGGGCCAGCAGAAAAAATACCGGCATCCGGCTATAGAGTTTGCGAATGGCTTGGATCATTTTTGTCTCGGTCATATCTATTTGGTCAAACTGGAATCACGACGTCCAACACCGGCGCATGCTGCTGCGAGCCGTACACGTCGGTATCGCCGATGTCTCCGGCCGGCACCAGCCGCGGCAGTGTCGCCTTGAACGCGCGGCCGGCGTCGTAGGCGGTGAACAGCACATCCTCGGCAGCAACGTTGTAGAGCCTGGCGAACAGGGCGCGGCATAGCACGCCGGTTTCGCGCACGCGGCGGTACATCGCCTCGTCCTTGAACACGACGTCGATGGTGACCTGGAACGGCCCTGCGTTCTTGCTCTTGCAGATCTGGGCGATTTCGCGGACGGTAGGCATTGTCAAACCATTTCGTAGCTGATGGGGAACATTTCCAGCGGGCTGTCGGGCAGCACCACGTGGCACATGCTGAAGCGGTACGCAGGGCCCACGGGCAGGTCCGATGGCGACAGCGGAAACGCCATGTTGCCCTCGGTCGAAATCCGGCCCGGAAAATCGGTGTGGAGCATGTTGGTACGGGCCAGCCCGATCACGGCGGCGGCCAGCTCGGCGCTGGGTGCCACCACGTCGACCAGAAAACCCAGCTCGTGGCCGACCTGATCGCGCAGCGGCTCGCGCGCGCCCATCACGCCGTCGCGGCCATAGGTGTGTATGGTCAGGTGGTAGTCGCTCTCGGAGATGTCGAGGTCTGCCGCCTTCTTGCGGACCTGGGCCCGCACCAGCGCGAGGTAGTTGTCGATGGTGGAGATCACCACTGGATCGCGCGTGCCGCAGAAGGTGACAGCGCGGTAGCCGATCAGCTCCGCCGCTTCCAGCTTGACGCTGTAGGCGTCGGCGGGGTTCCAGCGCATGCCGGTGACTTCGGTGGCGCGGGGCGTCACCGCATCGAAGGAGCAGGCCTCGGTGTCGAGGATGCCGCCGGGCTCGACGTGGCGGATCGGGCTGGCGTTTTCGTGCAGGGAGAAGTTCGCCATCGACATCGGCGTGCAGATGCGCTCCGCGCTCATCGGCTCGCAGGTCACTCCGGTATCGGTCACGGTCGCCACCATGCAGTCGGGGCCTTTGGGTGTGACGGGGCTGGCGCCGCATTCCAGCATCTTGCCTGCGTACCAGGCCTGGGCCGGAGGTATGCCGCCGCGCATTGCGACTGCGGCGAAAGGCGCGGGGTCGGTGGTGCGTCCACCTAGGATGACCTGCGCGCCGGCGTTCAGTGCTTCGATGTAGGGCTCGGGGCCCATCAGGCCGACGATGCGTTCGGCCTTGTCCACCGTTGCGGCATCGAGCGCTGGCATTTTTCCGAGCGGCCGCACGCGGCCTTCGGCGACGCGGCGCTTGATCAGGTCCTTGCTCTGCTCTGCCTCGATCAGCGCCATCTTGAATGTCAGCTTGTCCTCGCGGGCTATGTCGCGCGCCATCTGCGCGACCAGCGCCAGGTGCGGCGAGCCGCCGGCGCCGCCGCAGGTGCCGATGATGAGAGGGACGTTGTGCTTGCGGGCTGCTATCAGCATCAGGCGCAGGTCGCGCCGGATGGCGCGCGGCGAAACGAAAGGCTTTCCGCTGCCGAGGTAGTAGGGGCCGGGGTCGGTGCTGCCGCCATCGGCGCCGACGAGGTCGACGCCGCGGGCCATGGCCGCATCGAGACTGCTTTCAGGGAAGCCGTAGCCCAGGATGCCGCAGGTGGAAACCATGCGGACTTCGCGTTTAGCGTTGCTGACCGGGACCGCGCTCATGGCAGTGCCTCAGCGGTTGCTGTTGTAGCAGGCGTTGCCGCCGGCTGCGCCACGGCTGCCTTCGGACGGCTGCTTGCCGCTGACGGCAGCTCCAGCCCGAGGTTTTCGCGCAGCGTTGTGCCGCGGTATTCCTTGCGGAAGAGGCCGCGCTTCTGCAGCTCGGGCACTACCATGCGGGCGAAGTCTTCATAGCCGCCCGGCACATGCGTGCCCGCGACCACGAAGCCGTCGCAGCCGAACGTGTCGTACCACTCCTGCAAACCGTCGGCGACTTCGGAAGGCGTGCCGATGAACAGCGGAAAGTCGTGCATGGTGCCGCGCTTGGTGCATTCGACGAAATCGCGCGGCGAGGGATTGGCCTTGCCGCTTTGCTCGACCACGCGGTCGCGCATGGTCTGCATGCCGCCCATGCTGGCCATGTCCGAATCCGACAGCGGCTCGTCGTAGGGACGGCTGCCGAAGTCGAAGTTGATGATCTCCGACAGCAGCGTCAGGCCGTCCACCGGAATGCTGAGTCCGTCGATCACTGCTGCCTTCTGCAGCGCCTCTTCATGCGTCGGCGCCACCACGGTGTAGATGGCGCAGACGATCTTCACAGAGACCGGGTCGCGGCCTGCATCGGACAGCGCCTGCTTCAGCTCCTTGTACTGCTTGCGTCCCGATTCCAGGCTCTTGTACGAAACGAAAATCAGCTCGCCCCAGCGCGCCGCGAAGCGCTTGCCCCGCCCGCTCTGGCCGGCCTGGATGATCACCGGATGGCCTTGCGGCGATTGCGGCACGGTGAACGGGCCGCGCGACTGCAAGTACTTACCCTTGTAGTCGAGCCGGCTCACCTTGGCAGGATCGGCGAACAGTCGATTCTCCTTGTCCATGATCAGGGCATCGCGGTCCCAGGACTTCCAGTGGCCGAGCACGACTTCAACGAACTCGTCGGCGCGGTCGTAGCGGGCGTCATGCGGTAGGTGCTCATGCTGGCCGAAGTTGAAGGCTTCCGAATCGTTCAGCGAAGTGACCACGTTCCAGGCGGCGCGGCCGCCGATCATCAGGTCCAGCGTGGCGAACACGCGGGCCACGTGGTAGGGCTCGTAGTAGGTGGTCGAATAGGTGCCGCCCAGGCCCAGGTGGGTGGTGGCCATGCCCATCGCGGTCATGATCGGGATCAGGTCCAGCTTCACCGCGCGGATGCCGTGGCGCACCGTGGCCTGGTAATCCTTTTGGTAGATGTCCGGCATGGCCAGCCGGTCGTCGAAGAAGGCGAGGTGGAATTTGGCGTCTTCCAGCGTGCGCGCGACGCGCTGGTAGTACTGGGGGGTGAGGAAGTCGTTGACGGCCTCGGGATGGCGCCAGGAGGCCGCGTAGTTGGAGCAGTTCTGCGCCTGCATGAATGCCACCAGCGTCATGCCTCCACCGGGCGTGGTATCCGCTCTATCTCGCATCTGTTTGTCTCCGTTGTGGGCCGCCGGCTTCGGGGCTGACCGATTCTGGTCCGCAGCTGCGAAGGAGGGAAGACATCTCTGGCTATAAGTCCATCCGCGCTGCTGATAAGTCGCGCCTGCCGGCGGCCCACTTATCAGTGCAACGGATGGACTTATAGGCATTCGCGTCTTCTTCCCGTGCATCCCTGTTCCTATACTGGCCAGGACACCCGGACCCGAGCCGGGGCGCAATGCATCAACGGAGACAAACCCATGCAACAGCTTCGCTGGACGACGGCGCTTTCCACCCTCGCAATGGCGCTTTGCGCCGCGCCGGCCCTTGCCGCGTTCCCCGACAAGCCGGTGACGCTGATAGTGCCTTACGCCGCCGGCGCCGGTACCGATTCAGCGGCGCGCACGCTGGCCACCGCCCTGCAGAACCACTGGAAGCAGACCGTGGTGGTGACCAACATTCCCGGCGCCGACGGCATGATCGGCAGCCAGCACGTGCTGAACGCGCCGGCCGACGGCTACACCGTGCTGTTCCAGATTCCGCAGATGCTTATGTGGCGCTGGACCATGGTCGGCACCGGTGTCGAGATCCAGAAGAACTTCCGCATGCTGGGCAAGATCCAGCAGACGCCGCTGGTGGTGAGCGTCCCCGCCAAGTTGCCGGCCAAGGACATGGCGCAGCTGGCCGCGATGTGCAAGACCGCCAGTCCGCCGTGCAGCATAGGCACCGCCACCACCGTCGGCGAATTTCTCGGCAGGCAGATCATGGATGCCGCAGGCGTGGGCCAGGACAAGGTCACCTTCGTGCCTTACAAGGGCGGCGCGCCGATGATGAACGACCTGCTAGGCGGCCACGTGACGGTGGCCATGGCCTCGTCGGTCGGCGCCATGCCGCAGGCCAAGGCCGGCCTGGTGCGCATGATGGCGGTCACTTCGCCCAAGCGCTTCAGCCTGCTGCCCGAGGTGCCCACGCTGCGCGAGCTCGGCTACGACGTGGTGATGACCACCTGGTATGGCCTCATGGCGCCGAAGGCGACGCCGCAGGCTGCTGTGGATGCGTTGGTCGCCGGCATCAAGGCGGTGTCCGCCGACCAGGCGCTGCTGGAGTCGATCCGCAAGAACGGGGCCGAGCCGCTGTTCGGGACGCCCGGAGACTTCGAGCGCGAGGTCGCCGCCGAGCTGACAGCGCTCAAGCCGATGATGGAAAAGTTCATGAACCAGCGCTGAGCCATTGCCGTTACCGCAGTCTTCTTCGAGCAGCGCCAGCTGCGTGACGTGCTCGGCACCTTCATGACTGGCGTGACTGTGGTGACCACGCAGGACGCGGCCGGTGTCGCGCATGGCGTCACCGCCAATTCATTCAGCTCGGTTTCGCTGGATCCGCCGCTCTTGCTGTGGAGCCAGGCGCTGGCCTCACGCAGCAATGCGGCGTTTCGCGACAGCGCGCATTTCGCGATCAACATCGTGGCGGACAACCAGATCGGCATCTCCAACCATTTCGCCAAGTCGCGCGACGACGAGTTCAGCGGCATCGCGAACTCGACCGGGATTGGCGGCGTGCCGGTGCTGGACGGTGTGGCAGCGCATCTGGAGTGCACCAAGGTTGCGGCTTATCCTGGTGGGGACCACGTCGTCTTCATCGGCCGTGTCGAACGCATCAGCCATTCGAGCCGGGCGCCTTTGGCCTTCGGTAGCGGTCGCTACATGGTGGGGTATTCGCATGACCTGGGGCCGGCCTCGCTGCGGTTGGGAACCTCGCGTCCGGCGCATCTGCAAGGGCTGCGCGTTGCTACCGAGGCGCTGCCGCAGAACGCGCGCGACGTTGGCGACCACACGCTGTGTCTCGCAGTGTGGGGCAACCATGGGCCGACGGCTGTGCATTGGGAGCCTTCGTCACAGCCCGTCAGCAACCAACTGCGCAACGGCTTCGTGATGGGTATCGCGCGCTCGGCCAGCGGGCGGGCGTTCACGGCTTTTCTTCCACCGGAGATGACCCGTCCTCTAGTGGAGGAAGACCTGAGGCTGCTGCCAACGTCCGGCGAAGACCTGGCCCTGCGGCGCAATCGCTTCGGTGCGGAAATCACCGAAGTGCGTGAGCGCGGCATCGCGCGCGCGATCGGCGCCGGCGCCTCGGACCTGCACCAGGTAGCGGTCAATGCCTTCAGCGTGCCGATCTTCGATGCCGACGGGCAGATGGTGATGGCCTTGTCGCGCACCTCCAGCGCGGCGCGGCTGTCGCCGGACTGGGATGGGGAAGTGCCGCGTGCACTGATGCAGGCGGGACGCGAGTTGTCCTCCAAGCTCGGGTATGTCGGCGCCGTCAGGCAGCCGCCCGCAGACTGCTGATAGATTGCGCCAGCCGTATTCGGTACGCTTGCGTGCCAACGCTGCTGCGCTGCGGCGCCGATGGGCTAAGATGCCCCGTGAGAGAGCGGCCTGTTCATTGCCTCCGCTTTCCCGGAACGCGCGAGGCCCTTGCATGCCGAAGACAGCTGGAATGAAGCCGGTGACGCCGTCACAGCCACCCGACACAGCGCTGGCCATCTCCGGCGTTGGCCTGTCCGAGCTTGAAACTTTCATCGCCGTTGCGGAATTCGGCAGTTTCAGCGCCGCAGCCCGTCACCTGCATCTTTCGCAACCCGCCGTGACGGCGCGGGTGCAGAAGCTCGAATCGCTGCTGGGCACGAAGCTGCTGCATCGCACAACCCGCAACGTCGCAGTCACCGATGACGGCCAACGGCTGACCACAAGGGCCAAGGAAACCTTGTGCCAGCTGCGGCTGCTGATCGGGGAGTTCACGCAGCAGCGGGCGCAGCACCGCCATCGCGTGGTCGTGGCGTCAAGCCCGATGCTTGCCGCCACCATGCTGCCCGAATTGATAGGCCGCTATTGCACGCGTTATCCGGATGGCGATATCACTGTTCTTGATTCGCGTTACGTGATTGCCTTGCAGGCCGTGGAGCGCGGCGATGCCGAGCTGGGCTTCCTCGCGCTGGACGAGCCTCAGCCGCGGCTGCGGTTCACCTCGCTGGTGACGGAACCGCTGGTGCTGGTGGTGCCGCAGGGCCACGCGCTGGCGGGCGAGGCCAGTGTCAGCCTGCAGCAGCTCACACCTTGGCCGGTGATGGTGCTGGACCAGTACTCCGCACTTCAGCGCCTGCTTGGCGAAGCCTATGAGCGGCAGGGCCTGCAATTCCGGCCGATGGCGACTGCCACCAACCTTGCCACCTTGCTGGGTTTGCTGGACGCCGGCCGGGGCGTGGTGCTGCTCGCGCGCAGCATGGCGCAGCACAATGCGGTGCGCCCGCGCGTCGTGGTGCCGCTGGCCGATTGCGATCTGGTGCGCAACTACGGCATCCTGTCTTCGCGCGCACGGGAACTCAGCCCGGCAGCGCGCAGTTTTGTGGAATTCGTGAAAGAGGAGTTCGGGAAGCGGACGGGGCAGACGGAAGAAGCCTAGTCCATGTTTGTCGAGTTTCCGATGGTTTTCGTAAACATTCGGTGAACCCGTATCTGCCGTAAAGCAGAAATTGCTGAACACAGGGAGATTTTCCCGTTACGGTTCGCCCCATGAGCGCGATGCCGTGCATCTTTGAAGCCGACGTAGACACAATCGTCGCCAAGCCGGTGCCGTTTGCCAGTGTGTACGTGACGCTCACCAAGCAGGCGCACATCGTGTTGGTGATGCAGGCCGCCTACTGGAAGTCCTCCCACCACCGCGCCACATTGCGTTTGCACTGGGCTGAACTCGAACACCGTGGGGCGCTGGAGCAAGCCGCACTGCGCGAGGCGGCCTTGCGTGGCGAATTGGAGGTGGCGCAGGCGAAGATTCGAGACTTGCAGCAGCGCGTGTTCGGACGCAAGAGCGAACGCAGCAACGGTGCGAACGAATCGCAGGCGTCTGTGTCAGGTCGGCCGCGAGGGCACCAACGTGGCAAGCCCGGGCATGGGCGCAAGATGTCTGCGCACTTGCCCGCACACGTGCAGGACATCGAGCTCGCCAGCGCGACATGCCCCCAATGCGGGTTGGGCCTGAGCGAGTTCCCCGGCACCGAAGGCTCGGAGGTGGTGGAGCTTGAGGTCAAGGCCTATCGGCGCGTGATCCGTCGGCACCGGTACCGGCCCAGCTGCAATTGCGGCTGCTTGCCAGGAATCGTCACGGCACCCGTCCCCGCACGGCTGATCGAGCGCGGACACAGTTCGGGCTGTCGGTATGGACCAGCGTGCTGTTGGACAAGTTTCTCTACGGGCGCCCCAGCCATCGGCTGCTGCAGGACTTGGCCGATCCCGGCTTGAACATGGCCCCAGGCACGCTGGCCGGGGGCTTGAAGACGCTGGCGCCGCTGTTCGCCCCCCTGGAGCAGGCCTTTTTGCAAAAGCTGTGCGGCGCCTCGCACTGGCACGCCGATGAGACGCGCTGGGCGGTGTTCATCGATGTGGCGTGTGTGTCGTCAGTCCCCTATCGGGGCCTGACGAGGGTGGGCCACCGTTGGTATCTGTGGGTGTTTCACTCCAATGCGGTGGTGCACTATGTGCTCAACGCGTCGCGTTCGGCCCAAGTGATCGAATCCGAATTGGCCGGCGTGGAGCGCGGCATCATCAGCTGCGACCGCTACTCGGCGTACA
>CAXNGL010000003.1:0-38078 GCA_964201515.1 Burkholderiales bacterium | reverse complement strand
GTGGATGGCCTGGGCGCCGGATCGCTTCGCCGCGTCGATGATGGCGTCGATCGAGAGGTAGCTCTCCCTGGCCGCCGCCGGGCCGATGCGCAGCGCCTCGTCGGCCATGCTCACGTGCAGCGCGCGCGCGTCCGCATCCGAGTACACGGCGATGCAGCGGATGCCCATGCGGCGCGCGGTGCGCATCACGCGGCAGGCGATCTCGCCCCGGTTGGCGATCAGGATACTTGAGAACATTTTATGGATTCATCTCCGCAAGACGGGGGCCACATATCGAAATTGATTACATCCTGAACACGCCGAAGCAGGTGTCCGGAATGGGTGCATTGAGCGACGCGGAGAGGGCGAGCGCGAGCACGCGGCGCGTGTCGGCCGGCGCGATGATGCCGTCGTCCCACAGTCGCGCGCTGGCAAAGTACGGGTGCCCCTGGCGCTCGTACTGGTCGAGGATGGGTTGCTTGAACTTGGCCTCGGCCTCCGCCGGCCATTGCTCGCCGCGCGCTTCCATGCCGTCGCGCTTGACCGTCGCGAGCACGGCCGCGGCCTGCGTGCCGCCCATCACCGAGATGCGCGCATTCGGCCACATCCACAGGAAGCGCGGCGAGAAGGCGCGGCCGCACATGCCGTAGTTGCCGGCGCCGAATGACCCGCCGATGACCACGGTGAATTTCGGCACCTGCGCGCAGGACACCGCGGTGACGAGCTTGGCGCCGTCCTTGGCGATGCCGGCCGCCTCGTACTTCCTGCCCACCATGAAGCCGCTGATGTTCTGCAGGAAGATGAGCGGGATCTTGCGCTGGCAGCACAGCTCGATGAAGTGCGCACCCTTGAGCGCCGATTCGGAGAACAGGATGCCGTTGTTGGCGATGATGCCCACCGGGTAGCCCCAGAGGCGCGCAAAGCCGGTGACGAGGGTAGTGCCGTACTGCGCCTTGAACTCGTCGAGCTCGCTGCCATCGACGATGCGCGCGATCACCTCGCGTACGTCGTAGGGCTTGCGGGCGTCGGTGGGGATGATGCCGCCCAGCTCGTCGGCCGGGAACAGCGGTTCGCGCGGCGCGGCGAGGTCAAGCTTCACATCCTTGCTGGTGTTCAGGTGCGACACGATGCGCCGCGCAATGGCCAGCGCGTGGGCGTCGTCTAGCGCGTAGTGGTCGGCCACGCCCGACTGGCGCGTGTGGACATCGGCACCGCCGAGTTCTTCCGGGGTCACCACCTCCCCGGTGGCGGCTTTCACCAACGGCGGGCCGCCGAGGAAGATGGTGCCCTGTTCCTTCACGATGATGGTTTCGTCGGACATGGCCGGCACGTAGGCGCCGCCGGCCGTGCACGAACCCATGACCACGGCCACCTGCGACACGCCCATGGCCGACAGCGTGGCCTGGTTGTAGAAGATGCGGCCGAAATGCTCGCGGTCGGGGAACACGTTGTCCTGTTCGGGCAGAAAGGCGCCGCCGGAGTCGACCAGGTAGATGCAGGGCAGGCGGTTCTCGCGCGCGATCTCCTGCGCGCGCAGGTGCTTCTTCACCGTGATCGGGTAGTAGGTGCCGCCCTTGACCGTGGCGTCGTTGGCGATGATGACGCACTCGCGCCCGGACACCCGGCCGATGCCGGTGATGATGCCCGCACCCGGCGCGTCGTTGCCGTACATGTCCCAGGCGGCCAGCTGCGAGAATTCGAGGAAAGGGGCGCCCGGGTCGAGCAGGGCGCGCACGCGATCGCGTGGCAAGAGCTTGTCGCGCGCGAGGTGCCTGGCGCGCGCCGTCTCGCCGCCACCCGCGGAGATGGTGGCGATCTTGCTGCGCAGGTCGGCCTCCAGCGCCGCCATGGCCTCGGCATTGCGGCGGAATTCGTCGCCGTGGACATTGGCACTGGTCTTGATGACCGTCATCGATGGTTCCTCAATGGTTGCGTCATTGGGCTCGCTGCCCGATGCTCAGGTCTTGTTTCGAAGTCCGGCGGCCAGGGGAGCGGGCTCGCCTGCGGCCCGCGCCCGATATTGCGCCATCCTGTCCAGCAGTGCCACCGGGTCCGCGGCCGCCAGCGCCAGCGCGCGGTGCTGGTCGCTGACGAATCCCTCGGCCACCATATGGTCGAACAGCCCGATCATCGGCTGGAAGAACGCGGCGACATCCAGCAACCCCACCGGCTTGGCATGGAATCGCAGCTGCGCCCAGGTCAGCACCTCGAAGTATTCCTCCAGCGTACCGTAGCCGCCGGGCAGCGCGATGAAGCCATCCGAGAGTTCCGCCATCATGGCCTTGCGCTCGTGCATGGAGTCAACCACATGCAGCCGTGTCAGCCCGGCTTGCCCGACTTCGCGTTGCACCAGGCTGTCGGGGATGACGCCGGTCACTACGCCGCCAGCCTCCAGCGTGGCGCGGGCGAGGATGCCCATCATGCCCACGCTGCCGCCGCCATAGACGAGTTCGATGCCGCGCGCCGCCAGCAAGGTGCCGAGGGTGCGCGCCGCCGCGGCGTACTCCGGTCGCTGGCCGGTGCGCGAGCCGCAGAATACGGCCAGCGCGCGAAAGGGAGGGGGGCTGCCCGCCATGCGCTACCAGCCCCCGGTGGCGAGCCACTTGTCGACTTGCTCGAGCCGGTCGGCGCCCCAGAAGGGCTCGCCGTCGATGAGGATGTAGGGTGAGCCGAACACGCCCTTGGCCATGGCCTTCTCCACCTCGAGCTTGGTGCGGTCCTTGGTGGCGGTGTCGTTGAGGCCCGCCAGTACATCGGGCGCCGCGTATCCCAGTTTCGCGGCGACGCCGGCCACGGCATCGGGGGACGAGATGTCGATGGCATCGACAAAATAGGCGCGATACAAGGCAAGCGCAAGGTTGCGCGCCGCTTTCGGGTCGCGCACCTCCAGCCAGTAATAGGCGCGCACCGCGGCCGTGGTTGATGTCGGAAATACTGACGGATGACGATATGGTAGCCCGTGGTACCTGGCACTACGAGGGATATCCTGCAAGGCGTACTGCCCCTTCAAGGGGATGCCGGGCAGGGGTTGCATGCCGGTGGTCTTGAAGACGACGCCGAGCAGGATGGGTCGCCACAACACCTCGCGCCCGTGCTTTGCAGCGATGGCATCGATTTTTTCCGCGGCAAAATATCCGTAGGGGGAAGAGAAATCGAAATAGAACTCGATGGGTGCGGCCATGCATCAACTCCGAGTGAAGGGCAGGCGGTTTGCCGGGACTAAAGCGGGCGGTGCGGTGCTTGGAGTTTATTTCAATATGAGGGTGCAGTTACGTACTGAGTCCCCTCACGCTCCCCAATATCAGGGCCATTTCGGTAATTCTGAAAGCCGCCCCTTACGTTAACAGCTGGCGAACCCATTGGCCGACCAGGCGCCCCGGCGCCATGGTGAATACGAAGGCAATCATCAGGCCGATGTAGGCGCCGCGCATGCAGCGCAGGTGCGTTTCCCGCTTGCCGCTGCGGATGGCGATCACTCCCGCGACGATCGACACGATCGTCACCACGCTGAGGATGTGGATCCAGCTGAACTGGCCATCGGACTTGATGCCGAAAGATCCGACCGCCGTCACCAGCATGAGCGCGATCCACAGGCGACCCATGAGCTTGTGCACGAAGGTGCCCTTGGGCCGCGCGAGGACGATACCGCCCAGGATCATGGACGGCACGGCGGTGAAGATGTGGAGCAGGACTGTCGTAGAGATTGCGGGCATCCAGGTTTCCTTTTGGTTTGGCTGGTGATGTCGCGGAATCAGCGCAGACGCGCCGTGACTTCGATTTCGATTTTCATGCGCGGGTCGATCAGTTCCGCGATAACGGTGGTGTTGGCAGGGCGCGCGCCCCCAAGGTGCTTGCCAAGCACAGGCGCCACGCGTTCGAAATCGGCGCGGGCGGTGAGAAAGACGCGCACCCGCACCACGTCGTCGAGGCTGCCGCCGGCTTGCTTCAGGGCTGCAGCGATGTTGCGAAAACATTGCTCGGCCTGCGCCACCACATCGTCATCAATGCTCATGCTGGCGTAGTCGAATCCGGTGGTGCCGGACACGAACACCCAGTCGCCATCGACGACGGCGCGGCTGTAGCCGGCCACGGCTTCGAAGCTCGATCCCGAGGAAATCAGTTGTCTGGTCATGTCATGGAATGGAAAATTGGTGGAATGAAATGTTGATGCGTTGAACTACCAGGGAATTTCCGCGCCGGTGTAATCGAGAAAGCGGCCGTTATCCTTCTTCGTTGCCTTGGCAATGACGCGGCGCAGACCGCTGGCGCTGGTGGCGACGTTGATGGAGGCATTCGGGCCGCCCATGTCGGTGCGCACCCAGCCCGGATGCATCGTGAGACAGATCACGCCCTTGGCACCCAGTTCCCCGCTTGCGCATTTCAACGCTGCATTGAGCGCCGCCTTGCTGGCGCGGTATAGCCAGCCGCTTGTGTCTGTCATCCCATGGCTGCCGCTCATCTGCGCGATCGAGCCCATGCTGCTCGACAGGTAGACCAGGCGACCGCCGGCGCGCGCCACCAGCGGGCCGATCACGGCCATGGAGCGCATGGGCGCGAGCACGTTGACGCGCATGACTTCCTCGAAGTCCTGTTCATCGGGGGCGGCCAGCGAATTGTTGTCGCCGCCATACACGCCGGCCGAATGGATGAACACGTCGATCGCAGTGCCGGCCAGCGATGAGGCCAATGCCTCGAATTGTCCCGCGTTGCTGACATCCAGCTGGCGTGGCTCCACCCCTATTACGCGCAGGCGCGCCTCGGCCCTGGCATCGCGGCAGGTGCCGATGACCCGCCAGCCCTCGGCGGCATATTGGCGCGCCAGTTCCAGGCCGATGCCGCGGCTGGCGCCGGCGATCAGGACGCTGGGCATGCGAGCGCCTGTTTGCCCACCCGCGCGCAACGATTTGCGCTGGCGTCAGTCACGGCCGAGAGGCCACATTGCATCAGGCGGTCTCCGCGAACAGTTCGCGACCGATCAGCCAGCGGCGGATCTCGGAAGTGCCGGCGCCGATCTCGTAGAGCTTGGCGTCGCGCCACAGCCGGCCGGTGGGATAGTCGTTGATGTAGCCATTGCCGCCCAGGCACTGGATGGCTTCGCCGGCCATCCAGGTGGCTTTTTCAGCCGAGTAAAGGATGGCACCGGCGGCGTCCTTGCGCGTGGTCTCCCCGCGGTCGCAGGCCTGCCCCACAGCATAGACATAGGCGCGGCAGGCATTCAGGGTGGTGTACATGTCGGCCAGCTTGCCCTGCATGAGCTGGAACTCGCCGATCGATTGCCCGAACTGCTTTCGCTCATGCACGTAGGGAATGACCACGTCCATGCAGGCTTGCATGATGCCGAGCGGCCCGCCGGAGAGCACGGCGCGCTCGTAATCGAGGCCCGACATCAGCACCGTGACGCCGCTGCCCACCGACGACAGCACGTTTTCCTCCGGCACTTCGCAGTCCTGGAACACCAGCTCGCAGGTGTTGGAGCCGCGCATGCCCAGCTTGTCCAGCTTGGGCGAGGTGGAAAAGCCGCGCATGCCTTTTTCAATCAGGAAGGCGGTCATGCCTGCCTTGGCATGCGCCGGCCCGCCGTCGGTTTTGGCATACACCACCAGCACATCGGCATCCGGGCCGTTGGTGATCCACATCTTGTTGCCGTTGAGGGTGAAGCGGCCATCGCGGTACTCGGCACGCAGCTTCATCGACACCACGTCGGAGCCCGCTCCCGGTTCCGACATGGCCAGCGCACCGACGTGCTCGCCGGAGATCAGCTTCGGCAGGTACTTGCGCCGCTGCGCGTCGTTGCCATTCCTGCGGATCTGGTTGACGCACAGGTTGGAGTGCGCGCCGTAGGACAGGCCCACCGATGCCGAGGCGCGGCTGATCTCCTCCATGGCGACGATGTGGGCAAGGTAACCCATCTGGGTGCCGCCCAGTTCTTCCTCCACGGTGATGCCGAGCAGGCCGAGCGCGCCGAACTTCTTCCACAAGTCCATGGGGAACTGGTTGCTGCGATCGATGTCGGCGGCGCGTGGCGCAATCTCCGACTGCGCAAAGCTGCGCACGCTCTCGCGCAGCATGTCGATGTCCTCGCCCAGCGCAAAGCGCAGACCGGGCAGGTCGATCTGGGGCACGACGGCATTGTTGTTTGCCATGGTCATTCCTTGCTGGAGGCTGGTGGGGCTGGTCGCGTGCCCTGCCACAAGAGTCGAAGCGCGCAGACGGCCGGGTATTATTGCCTATCAGGCTGCTGAAAAATGACTCCCGAACCGGCCAAATTCACTTTCTCTAACCTGCCCGAGGGGTTGAAGGGTTTGCTAGCGAGCGGCGCCCGGCGAGAGCAGCGCAAGGGTGGCCTCGCGCGACCTGCGCACCCGCTCGTCGGTGCTGAAATCGCGGTTCGGGACCTCGATGCCGATGCTGATGCCGGCCGGCATCTCGGCCAGCAGGCTGCGCAGCGGCAGGTCACCGTCACCGGGGATGAGCCGGTGCTGGCGCGCTTCGGTGAGCTGGTCGGCCAGCGGCATCTCGGCCGGACCGTCCGAGAGCTGCACGCGGCCGATCCAGTCGCGATGCGCGCGCACATCCTCGAGGGTGCCGCCGTAACGAAAGAAATGCAGCGTATCGAGCAGAATTCGCACATCCGGCCGGCCGATGCGCTGAAAAAACCGCACGGCCTGCGAGGGGGTCTTTAGCGTGGCGCGTCGCGACAATTCGGTCATGACGCGAAACCCGAATGTGTCCGCCAGTTCACAGGCGCGCGCGAAACAGTCCTCGACGCGTGCCTCGTCCTCATCGCGTGGCAAGAGGTTGATGATGCCGTTGCCGAGCACCTTCCCGGACTCCATGGCCGGAGCGAAGCTCGTAGCGTCGGTGTCGGCCTGGATGTTGAAGGCCTCGATCATGTCGACGGTCACGCCCAGATCATCGCAGCGCTGGCGCGTTTCGCGGCGCGCCGCGGTGTCTCCCAGCAGGTCAAAGTCCTGATAGGGCGGCATGGGGTTGACCAGCAGGCTCACGCGCTGGAACCCGTGCTTTGCGGCAAGGGTGATGAAGGAGGGCGCGTCCAGGTCAACGGCGGTGAGGAACTCCAGGCACAGGGGGTGACTGCGCGGTTGCATGTCGATGGGGGTCGCTGCTTTTGGTCAAGCGCCGGCGAGAAAGCGCTGCGCCGTGTCGAACAGGATCTCGGCACGCTGGGTTGCCGGCAGCTTGCCGCGTTCCCCACCCAGCGGCGTCTCGACGCTGATGTCGATGGTCTGCGGCAGCGTGGCCATGAGGGCGCGCAAGGGCAGGCCGCCCTCACCGGCCGGCAGCCGGTTGTGGCGCGCCTCGAAGCGCAAACCGTCCATGCTGTCGGGGGCCTGGGCCGGTGCGTCGCACAACTGCATGTAGCGCAGCAGCGAGGGATCGATGCGGGCAATGTCCTCGAGCAGGGTCCCGGCACGATTGATGTGCAGGGCGTCGATGAGGATGCCGCTGTTGGGCTGGCCGGCATCGGCAACCAGCTTGCGCGCTTGCGCAAGCGACTTGACTTCCGAGATCACCATGTATTCGAGGTTGATGTTCAGGCCGAAGGGCTGGGCCTCGACGCAGAACTGGGCAAAGGTGTCGGCGGCGCGCGCGAGGTCCGGGTCGAGGCCCGCGGCCAGGACCTGGCGCGTGCCCAGCTGCGCCGCAGCTTCCAGTACGCCCTTGTAGGCGCCGGGCTTGGTGTCGGGGCGCAGCCACAGCACTTCGATGTCGAGGACCTTGATCCCGGTGTCATCCAGGCGCTTGAGCGTCTCGCGCATCATCGGCGTGTCGCCGATCATGGGATAGAGGGGGTCGGTTTCACGGGCCGGGCTGAGCCTGAGGTTGATGCCGGAAAACCCGGCCTCGGCCGCGGCGGTAACCATGTCGGGCGGCGTCAGTTCCAGCACGCACATGTGAGCGAGCGAAAGCAGGGGCATTTCATTTCCTTGTCTGATGCTGCTGCAATTGCAGGGACCGCAGTTTGAGGCTGTCGGCTGAGGCGTTGGACAGGGCAGGGGCAGCGCGGATAATGGCGCATGGACCGCGGTTTGTCACCTTTCGCCGTAGACCAGCCGCCGTAGACCACCCGCGGTAGACCACCCGCGGTAGACCACCATATGACTGTTCCGGGTGCAATCACCTGCAATCAGGTGCGCCGGAACGGCCAAAGTGGGAAAATCGACGCGCATGCCACGCTGCGGGCGTGAGTAATTTTACGCGCGGGACGTCAGCCCCGCGCTCACAGGGACAACGCCAGATGAACCAGCCACAAACCAAACCGCCCCAGTCCGACCCTCATCTGCAGCGTCCCCCCAGCGATCCGTCGCCGGTCTATCCCTGGGCCAATGCGGTTGCGGTCGGCACCACGCAGGAAGTCGCCCCTGGCGTGCACTGGCTGCGCATGCCGCTGCCGTTTCCGACCCTGGACCACATCAACCTGTGGTTACTGGAGGACGGCAAGGACTTTGCGTTCGTGGACACCGGGTTTGCCGACGATACAACGCGCGGGCTGTGGACGCAGATTCTCGCTGGCCAATTTGCCGGGCGAAGCGCGAGCCGCTTGATCTGCACGCATTACCACAGCGACCATGCCAGTCTTGCCGGATGGCTGACCGCGCGTTTCGGCTGCGAGCTGTGGATGTCGAACGGCGAGTTCTATGCCGCGCATTCGGTGCATGGCGAGGTGGCAAGCCACGAGCCCGAACACATGTACCGGATGTACCTGGAGAACGGCCTGCAAAAAGCGGTCGCCGACGACCTGCTGGAAATGCGCAACAATTACCGGCGTACCGTGGTGGGTTTTCCGCCCAGCTATCGTCGCATGCTCGATGGCGATGAAGTGAGCGTCGGCGGGCGGCGCTGGCAGGTGGTGTCCGGCTACGGCCATTCGCCCGAGCATGCGACGCTGTACTGCGACGAGTTGCGGGTGATGATCGCGGGTGACATGGTGTTGCCGCGCATCACCACCAATGTGAGTGTCCAGGCCACCGAGCCGAACGGCAATCCGCTCAAGCTTTTCATCGATTCGTTGACCCGACACGCCCAGTTTCCTGCCGATACGCTGGTCCTGCCGGCGCACGGCCTGCCCTTTCGTGGCTTGCACGGGCGCATGGCTTTTCTCCAGGCGCATCACCAGGAGCGCCTCGACGAGCTGGTGCTGGCCTGCGCAGACCCGAAATCGGCCGCTGACATATTGCCGGTACTTTTCAGGCGTAAGCTCGATACGCACACCGTGGGAATCGCGATGGGCGAGGCCATGGCGCACCTGCACTACCTTTTTGAAGCAGGGCGGGTCGAACGCACGAACGGCGGCGACGGTGTCATCCGCTTTGTGGCCAAGCGAGCGCAGTAACCGGCGCAGGCGGAAAGTGAATCCGCGCGCATGACGCGCGCCGATCGGGGGAGGAGTGCCTGGCAATGCGAGGGTACGTCATTGGCAACTGAGCTCTTGGCGCTCCCCTGAATCGGAGCGCCCAACGGAACTCCATTAGTTGCTCTCAGGAGACTGAGCATGAGCGAGAAAGCACGCGCGGGCGGCAAGGCAGCCCCCGACACCGGGACCAAGGCTGCGGATTTGGCCGGAGCAATGGGCGCGGCCGATCCTGCGGAGATGGCCAAAGTCCTGTCCGACGTTGCGCGCCGGTCGGGTGCGCTGCTGGAGGAATACATGAGGAAGCAGGGCGCCGGCGTTGCGACCGGGGGCTCCGGTACTCCCGGCGATGAGCTCGGCGTCGCCAAGGCGTTCATGGACCTGTGGGCCAACCTGCTGGCCAATCCCTGGAGTGTGGCCGAAACGCAGGCGAAGATGTTCTGGGATTACACGGCGCTGTCGGGCAATACCTGGATGCGCATGCTGGGCCAGCCGGTGGAGCCCATGGCAACACCCCGCAAGGGTGACAATCGCTTTCGTGATGATGACTGGCAGAACCACTTCCTGTTCGACTACCTGAAGCAGTCCTACCTGATCGCCGGGCGCCACATTCACGCGTCCGTGTCGAACGTGGAGGGACTGCCCGAGGAAACGCGCCGCAAGGTGGACTTCTACACCCGCCAGTACATCGATGCGCTGTCACCATCCAACTTCGCGCTGACCAACCCCAATGTGCTGCGCGAGACGGTGCAGTCGGGCGGCCAGAATCTGGTCAAGGGCCTGAACAACCTGCTCGCCGACCTGGAACGTGGCGACGGCGAGCTGCGCATCAGCATGACCGACGAGACTGCCTTCAAGCTCGGGGTGAACGTGGCGACAACCCCCGGCAAGGTGGTGTTCCAGAACGACCTGGCGCAGTTGATCCAGTATGCGCCGCTGACCAGGGACGTCTATCGACGCCCGCTGCTGATCATGCCGCCGTGGATCAACAAGTACTACATCCTCGACCTGCGCGAGAAGAATTCCTTCATCCGCTGGGCGGTGGAGCAGGGGCACACGGTATTTGTCGTGTCCTGGATCAATCCGGACGAGCGGCACGCGGACAAGACTTTCGAGGACTACATGTTCGAAGGTCCACTGGCCATGCTGGATGCGATCGAGCGCGCCACCGGTGAGAAGGAGGTCAATGTCATCGGCTACTGCCTTGGCGGCACCCTGCTTGCCTCGACGCTGGCCTACATGGCGGCCAAGGGTGACAAGCGAATCGCCAGCGCCACGTTCTTCGTGTCGATGCTCGACTTCTCGGTGCCTGGGGAGCTGGGCGTGTTCATCGACGAAGAGCAGATTGCCAATGTCGAGCGACGCATGCACGAGCGCGGCTTCCTCGAGGGCTCGGAGATGGCCGCCTCCTTCAACATGCTGCGCTCCAACGACCTGATCTGGTCGTTCGTGATCAACAATTACCTGCTGGGCAAGGAGCCTTTTCCGTTCGACCTGCTGTACTGGAATTCCGACTCCACGCGCATGCCGGCGCGCATGCACAGCTTCTACCTGCGCAGCATGTACCTGAAGAATGCGCTGAAGGACCCGGGCGGCGTCACGCTGGGCGGCGTCCCCATCGACCTGGCCAAGGCTGACGCACCGGCCTATTTCATTTCCACGGCCGAAGACCATATCGCGCCATGGAAATCGACATACATCGGCGCGAGATTGCTTGGCGATGGCACCAAGACGCGCTTCGTGTTGGGCGGATCGGGGCACATTGCGGGTGTGGTGAACCCGCCGGTGGCCGAGAAATACGGCTACTGGACCGATCCCGGATTGCCGGCTACGCCAGAGGCGTGGCAGGAGAAGGCGCAATGGCACAAGGGTTCCTGGTGGCCGGACTGGCAGGCATGGATCGGCGGACTGAATGGCGATGAGCGCGTGCCGGCGCGCAAGCCCGGTGACGGCAAATTGAAGATCATCGAGGATGCGCCCGGGAGCTACGTCAGCGTGCGGCTGGGCCCCGCTCGCAAGAAATAGCGCGCCCCAAGGGGCGCCCGTGCGGGAGTCATGCGTCCAGAGCGGCCCGCAATCGTGGCAACGACGCGATGCCCTCGATGGCGCGGCTCCCGTACCAGGAGGTCATCTCCCCGTCCACCAGTGCCACTTTGATACCAGCCATCTCCGGCATGGCGCGCATCGCATCGACGTCGCGCTGGCGAAAACTGTAGGGTTCTGACGAAAGTAGAACGACGTCCGTTCGTGCAAGCAAGTCGGAATCCAGTTCGACCTTGGGGTAGCGCTCGCCGGAACCCGCGGCAACGCAGTCCAGCGCTGCCAGCGCAAGCGTGCGCGCGATGTAGGTGTCAGGCGATACCGTCATCCACGGTTTCTTCCAGATGAGGTAGAGCGTGCGCCGGCGCGGTACGCCGGACAGCACTGCGGCGGTTGCGGCGAATGCGGCATCGAACCGGCTGCAGAGTGCTTCGGTCTCGGCCTCGCGTCCGAACACGCCGCCGATCAGCCGGTAGAGCGGCGGATTGTCCTGCGGCGCGAGAGGGTGGGTGACCAGCAAGTGGGGCACGAACGCGGCCAGCGCATCCGCCGTCTCCTTTCGATTTTCGTCCAGGTTCAGGATCACGTGCGTGGGTGCCAGCTGGCGCACGTGGTCGAGGTCCACGTCCTTGGTGCCGCCCACCTTGGGAATCGCCCGCACAGCGTCGCGGGGATGGATGCAAAATCCCGTCCGCCCTACCAGCTGCCCGGCCAGGCCGAGGTCGCACACGAGTTCGGTGATCGAGGGCACCAGCGACACGATGCGCGCATCGACGCCGGCGCGCGGGTGACGGGTTCCGAGTGCGTCAATGAACGCGCTCAACGGGATGGCCCCTTGGCCAGCCCGCGCGGCTTGCGCGGGGCGCGCTCGAATGCGCGGTCGAAGAGCCACGCGGGCAGCAGGCGCAGCAGCCAGGACGCGAGGTGCATTTGCCAGGGAACCACGACCAGTGCCCGACCCGATGCGATGGCGCGCGCGATTCGGGCAGCGGCAGTGCCGGCCGGCAACAGGAAGGGCATGCCAAATCCGTTGCGCTCGGTCATCGGTGTGTCGATATAGCCCGGGCATACCGTCACGACGCGCAAGCCGCTGCCGCGAAGCTCGACGCGCAGTGCTTCCAGCCAGTTGATGGCCGCCGCTTTGGAGGCACTGTAGGCGCCAGAGCCGGGAATGCCGCGGATGCCCGCCACGCTGGCGATGCCTGCCAGCACGCCGCCACGCGCGCGCATGGACGGGATGAAGGCCTGCAAGGTGGCGGCAAGTCCGGTGACGTTGGCCGCGAGGATATCGGCGAGGATGTCCAGATCATTGCCGTCATCCCCACGCGTACCGGCCGAGATGCCGGCGTTGGCGATGACCAGATCCGGTGCGCCAAACCGCGACACGAAATCGTGTGCGGCGGTCTTCAGCGCATTGCGGTCGCGGATATCGAACGGGTAAATGGCTCCGCGTGCGGGCGCCAGGCTGAGCGCCACCGCTTCCAGGCGCGTCACATCGCGCCCGGCCAGCCCGATCACCGCTTCCGTCCCCAGAGTTGCGGCATAGTGCCGGGCGAGCGCCGCGCCCAAGCCTGATGACGCGCCGGTGATAAAAATGATCATGCTGGTGGGCTCCTCACGTGCCGCTGCGGCTCACACTGAGATGCCCTAACGGAATTTGCACGGCATCGGCTCACTCGTCCTGCGGGAGTCAGTTCGGCCGTTGCGTTCTTGCCATCTTGACAAGGAAGTCGAGCACCAGGGCCAACTGGCGCGTGCCCCCCGCGAGGCGCGCCGAGGTCAGGTATTTGCCATCGACGACGACCGCTGGAACCGCGCGAACTTCATAGTTCTTGACCAGGTCTCGCGATTGCTCGAGTCGCGCCTTCACTTCATCCGATTCGAGCGCGCCGATGAACTTGTCGCGGTCGACGCCGTTGCGAGACACCCAATCGATCATCACCTTCACTTCATTCAACTTGACCCCATCAAAATGGAAGTTGTCGTAGACCGGCCAGTGCAGGCGGCCCACTTCCCCCAGGCTCTCGAGGGCGTAATACATCTTGGCGAAGGGCTCCCAGTTCTCCGAGGACAGCACCGGGATGCGTTGCAGCGACACGTAGTCCGGGGCCTGGAAGATCCAGCGTGACAGGTGCGGCTGGAATTCGTAGCAGATCGGGCAGCCATAGTAGAAAAACTCCAGGACTTCAATGCGCGAGCCGGTGGCCACGGGGCGCGCGGGGTCGAGTCGCACATACTCGCGCCCGGCCTGATATTGGACCTGTGCCTGGACCATGGTCACCGCGCAGCACAGCACCGCCACCGCCAGCCAGCGAATCGCCAAGGAAGTGCGGTTAAGGAATATATGGCTCATGGATAGCGCCATTGAAATTAGGGAGTGACGGCGTGCCGTTTGCCGCAACGGCCCGACAGTCCTGATGATAGGCCACAGCCGGCGCCAATTGCCAAGGCATTGTTTGCAAGGTCTTTATTGCGACCAGCCAGTATCGCGGAATTTGGGTTGATGTGCCCCCTCAAATCGACTTCGACCGAAGATACGATCCGATTTTGCGCGCGATTTGATGCATCCGATTGATTTTTCATCGTGCGCTGGAGAAACTACGGCATGCGCAGACTGCAAATCCCGGCAATCCTGATGGCGGTTTGGGTGTCGACCTACGCCGGGCCCGCGCTTGCCCAAAGCTTTGCCGAAGAAGATCGCGATTGGGGCATTGCTCCCCAGGAACGCATCCGCGGCGCGCCCTACACGGCACCCACGCCCTCGAGTATCCCGGGGGCGAAGGTCATCGCAACGCGCGAGCTGCGCGCACTGGTCGAGGCCGGCGCGGGAAGTGAACCAGGCAACAGGCCGCTGCTGGTGGACGTGGCCTCGGGCGACGGCCATGCCACATTGCCCGGAGCCATCTGGATTCCGGGCGCCGGTCGCGGCACGAGTTTCGTGGACCCGTTGCAGGCGCAGTTCATGGATCTGATATCCAAGCTGACCGGCGGGGACAAGACGCGCGTCGTGGTGTTTCTTTGTGTCAACGTGCAATGCTGGCTGTCCTACAACGCCGCACTGCGCGCGGTGGCTGCCGGATACACCCGGGTCTCCTGGTATCGGGGCGGCATCGCGTCCTGGCGTGACGCGGGTTTGCCCCTGGCAGTAATTACGCTGGCTACCGGGAGTGCGGAGTAACTTCCGCACAACGCTCGCAGGAGCGAGTGCCATAGCGTAACCGACTACTTCTTCGCTATGCCGCGGCGGGCTTCGCCCACCAAGGAATCGGTCACCGACAACAACTGCCGGGGCTCGTTGTTCAGCGTTGCGCTGATAACGAATCGTCCCTGGACTGCAAACGTGGGCACACCGTCGATCTTATAGGACTGCGTCATCTGGGTCGCGCGACGAAGGCGGGACTCGACGCCGAACGACTTATAGGCAGCCTTGTATTTGTCGATGCTGACGCCCTTCTTTCCCAGCCACTCCTCGACAGCCGATTCGCTGGTGATGCGCAGGTTTTCCTTGTGGATGGCGTCGAACAACGCGGCGCGAACGCGCTCTTCCTCGCCGATGGCATCCAGCGCGTAATAGACGCGGGCGCCCACGCCCCATTGTTCGTTGAATACTGCCGGCACGCGCTTGAATACGGCATCCTTGGGCAACTTCTTCATCCACGGGTCGATCAGGGGCTCCAGCGCATAGCAATGCGGACACCCGTACCAGAAGAATTCGATCACTTCGATCTTGCCGGAGGTTTCAGTTGGTTGCGGCGGGCTCAGCTCCAAGTAGTTGGTGCCCTTGACCGGGGCTTGCGCCAGCGCACTGCCCATTGCTGTGAGTCCCAGCAATGCGGCGAATAACAGGGCGGCCAGTGAGGTATTGATGCGTTTCAACATGGGTTGCTCCTTGAAATGCCGGATGGTATGTCTGTCCATGGGCCAAGCCTAATTCTTCTGCGTCGGATCCTTGACCCTTACCAGCGAGCCGTCGATGCCATTTTGCGCCAGTTGGGAGCGGACCCGGTTGATCTCCTCCAGTTGCGAGAACGGCCCCAGGCGCACGCGGTACCAGGTTCCTTTTTCCGGGACCGTGGTGGGCTCCACGCTCGCCTCCAGTCCCAATAACGCAAGCTGCGCCTTTCGGTTGTCCGCATCGGCCGGATTCTGGAATGCGCCCGCCTGGATGAAATAGATGTCCTTGGAGGCCTCGGCGGCGCCGGGAACCCCGGGTGTCGGTTGCTTGGCCGCATCCTTGAGCTGCTTGTCCGTGACCGGCTCTTCCTGTCCGGGAAGGATGCGGTAGAAGTCAAACCGCGGCTTGCCATCTTCGCCTTTGGCCGCCTTGCCGGATTCAGTGAGCCCCCCGGGGGCGGGCTTGTCGCCCGCCTTGACCGGGGCGGTGGTCTTGTTGGCGAAGGGCATCGGCGTCTTGAAGACGTAGACCGCGATCCCGGCGGCGACACCCAGCCCAAGCAAGAAGCCGATAAACAGGCCGAGCAGGAGCCCGCTGCCCTTTTTCTCCGGAAGTCGTGTCTTGAAATCCCTGGCCATTATCCATCGCGCCCCGGGTCGGCCGGGTGGCGCTTCTTCCTTCAGGTTACTGGTGCGGCTACGACTTGCAACTGCGGGAGCTACATTTTCTGCGGTGCACTGACGCCCAGCAGCGCGAGCCCGTTCGCCAGCACCCGGCGCACCGCGACAATCAGCGCAATGCGCGCGATCTTGACGGGCAATTCAGGAACGAGGACGCGCTCGGCATTATAGTAACTGTGGAACTCACCTGCCAGTTCACGCAGGTAAAAGGCCACCTGATGCGGGGCCAGTTCCCGTGCGGCGGCTTCGAGGGCCTCCGGATATTCGCCCAGGCGCTGCAGCAAAGCCTGTTCACGCGCGCCCGTCAGCGGTGACAGGTCGATGGCAGCGAAGTCGGCATCGGCTTGGTGTCCGCGGGCTTCTTCCGGATTTTGCGTGCGCCATTGTTCCAGCACCGAACACACCCTGGCGTGGGCATATTGCACGTAATAGACGGGATTTTCCTCGGACTGCGATTTAGCGAGGTCGACATCGAAGGTGAATTCGCTGTCGGCCTTGCGCGACACCAGAAAGAAGCGCGTGGCATCCCGGCCGACATCGTCGATGAGGTCGCGCAGGGTCACGTAGGCGCCCGCGCGCTTGCTGATGCGCACTTCCTCGCCTGATTTCATGACCGTCACCATTTTGTGCAGAACATAGTCGGGATAGCCGGGCGCGATGTCGAGCCCGGAGGCGCCGGAAACAGCCTGCAGGCCGGCGCGCACGCGCGTGATGGTGCTGTGGTGGTCGGAGCCCTGGACGTTGATGGCGCGGGAAAATCCGCGCTCCCATTTAGTGACATGGTAGGCGACATCGGGGACGAAATAAGTGTAGCCGCCATCGGACTTGCGCATCACGCGGTCCTTGTCGTCGCCGTAATCGGTGGTCTTCAGCCACAGCGCGCCATCCTGCTCATAGCTCTTGCCGGCAGCGACCATGGTCTGTACTGCCCGCTCCACTCGCCCCTCGGCGTAAAGCGAGGACTCGAGGTAGTAGTTGTCGAAGCGCACGCCGAAGGCTTCCAGATCGGCATCCTGTTCGCAACGAAGATAGGCGACCGCGAAGCGGCGGATCGCATCCAGGTTGTCAGGGTCGCCTGCAGCGGTGATCGACGGAACGCGGCCGGCCCCGACTGTCCTGCCGGCAATATAGTCGGTCGAGATGTCGCCGATATAATCGCCGCGGTAGCCGTCGGCCGGCCAACCGGGAGCATCCGGCTCGATGCCGCGGATGCGCGCCTGCACCGACAGCGCGAGATTGTCGATCTGCGCACCGGCGTCGTTGTAATAGAACTCCCGCGACACCTTGTAGCCCTGGGCATCCAGCAGCGACGAAATCGCGTCGCCCAGTGCGGCCTGGCGGCCATGGCCGACATGCAGTGGCCCGGTCGGATTGGCGGAAACGAACTCCACCAGGACCGGCTGGCCGATGGCGCTATTGCCGCGGCCGTAGGCGGTGCCGGCGGCAAGCACACTGCGCACGACAGCCTGTTTGGCACTCGCATGCACCCGCAGGTTGATGAAGCCCGCGCCGGCAATTTCGGCCTTCTCCAGCCATTCAGAGGCGGGAAGTGCGGCAAGCAATTCGTTGGCAACTTCACGCGGGTTGCGGCGCAGCAGTCGCGCCAGTTGCATGGCGACCGGGCACGAAAAGTCGCCGTGCTGCGCCTGCTTGGGCCGCTCCAGCGTGATGAGCGAGGCCGGTTGCCCAAGCGCGACCTTGGCCAGCGCCTGCGCCAGGATATCGATCAGGTGGGACTTGATTTCGGAAGACATGACGTCGGGACAGTGGCGCGCGAACAGCGTTGCAGGGCGTCCGCGCTTGGGAGGGCACCCATTATAGCTTCCAGCGGCTGCGCGCCGGCTGCTGTGGTGGGTGAATTTGCGCCTGCATGCAGGGGCGAAGCGGCGGCAATTTCCGATCTTGCAGCGCGGCCGAGCCTGCGCAGCAGGCCGCACGATCCCTCCAGCAGTGCGGCCGGGCCTGCATAACAGGCCGCGTGGTCCCGCTAGAACTCGGTCGGGTCGATGTCGAGGTGCCAGCGCACGCCCTTGGTCACGCTGCCGCGCAATCCGTACAGCGCTTGCGACCATTGCTGCAGCCAAGCCTGCAGCCGAGGCCGCGATGCCGATTGCAACACCAGTTGCACGCGCTCGAGTCGCGCCAATCGCGGCATGGCCATGGGCACCGGACGAAACAGCGTAATGCCATCACGCTCGGGGGGGGCAGCCAGCAGGGCCTGCTCGAGGAAGGTGTGCGCGCGGGCCTGCGTTTCGGCTTCGGCGCGCAATGCGGCCTCGAACACGAACGGCGGGAACCCCGCCTGCTCGCGCTCTTCAAGCACAGAGGCCGCGAAACCCGCGTAGTCGTGCCGGGCCAGGGCCTGGTACAACGGGTGATCGGGAAACCGGGTCTGTATCCACACTTCACCGGGCAGGTGCGCCCGCCCGGCGCGACCTGCCACTTGCTCCAGTTGCGAGAACAGGCGTTCGCTGGCCCGGTAGTCCGCGGCGAAGAGGCCGGCGTCGGCATTCAGGACGGCGACCAGCGTGAGCTTCTCGAAATGGTGGCCCTTGGCCAGGATCTGGGTGCCGATGAGGAGGTTGGCGCGACCGGCATGGACGTCCTCGAGCATGGTTTCCAGGCTGCCGCGATTGCGGGTGCTATCGCCATCGATGCGCAGGATGCGGGCATCCGGAAAGCGCTCCGCCAGGCTGCCTTCCAGTCGTTGCGTGCCACGTCCTAGCGGATGCAGATCGAGGTTGCCGCAATCGGGGCAGGCGCGCGGCAGGGCTTCGACATGTCCGCAGTGATGGCAGCGCAGGCGGCGTTCGGCGAGGTGCACCACCAGATGGGCGGCGCAGTCCGGGCAATTGGAAATCCAGCCGCAGGCATTGCATGCCAATACCGGCGCATAACCGCGCCGGTTGAGGAACACCAGCACCTGCTCGCCCTGTGCCAGGCGCTTGGCGATGGCATCGGCGAGCGGTTCGGTCAACCCATGCCGTGCCGGATGTCGGCGCGTGTCGACCAGGCGCACCGCAGGCAGAGCCGCCGTGGCATGCGCGCGCGCGCCAAGGTGGTGCAGGTGATAGCGCCCGCCCAGCGCATGGTGGTAACTCTCCAGCGACGGCGTCGCCGACGACAATACAATGGGAATGCCGGCTTCGCGAGCACGGTAGATGGCGACGTCGCGCGCGTTGTAGCGCAGCCCATCCTGCTGCTTGAAGGATGCGTCCTGCTCTTCGTCGACAACGATAATGCCGGGACGCGCCAGCGGAACCCATGCGGCAAGCCGTGTGCCAAGCACGATATCGGCGCGCCCACGCTGTGCATCCAGCCAGCCCCGAACGCGCTCGAGCTCGGGCATGCCGCTATGCTGCATGACAATGATGGCGCCGGGAAAACGGGCCGTGAATGCCGCGAGGAGGGACGGGGTCAAGGCGATTTCCGGCACCAGCACCAGTGCCTGACGCCCCGTAGCGAGCGCGCTGGCAATAAGATGCAGGAACACTTCGGTCTTGCCACTGCCGGTGATGCCAAACAGCAGGTGTACGCCGAAGCGTCGCATGTCGCCACCAATGGCGTCGATGACCGATTGCTGTTCCGGCAAGAGTACGTGCGGCGCAACAAATTCGGGACGACCCGGCGCGGGCTCCTCGGCGACCACCGCACCCTCTGCAAGCATCGCCTTGAGCGCGGTGCGGCTACCGCTATCGAGCCGGGCCGCAGTCGCGTGGTCGATGGGACCGAGGGCCAGCATGTCGAGCAACGCTCGGCGTCGTAGAGCGCGGGCCGGCAAGTTCTCCATGAGTTCACTGGCCGGGCGCATCAGCCGGTATTGGCGTTCACCTGGAGGCAGCGCGTTTGCAGTGCGCAGGCGCGGTGGAAGTGCCGACAGCAACACTTCGCCGATGGGCTTCTGGTAATAACCGGAACAAAAGGTCATCAAGCGAAGCCAGTCCGACGGCAGCGGTGGCGTATCCCACAGCAGACGCAGGATCGGTTTCAATTTTTCAGGTGCGATGATGGAGTCGCCGGCAATTGCGACGATGACACCGACTGCACTGCGCGCTGCTGTTGCAGCGCCAGCCTGGCCAAAGGGCACGACAACGCGCAATCCGATTGCGCTAGCCTCGAGACCATCCGCAACATAGTCGAACAATCGTGGCAGCGGCACATCCAAGGCGACGCGTGCAATGATCATGGGAAGTTACGCATGCGATGCAACCTGAGTGTTTTTGACAGCAAAATCCGCTAAGCAATTGCCTGCGTTATCGTTTTTACGGTTCTGCACAAAATCTGTGGATAAATCTGTGTATTTCATCGTAATCAAACTGTAACTAGGCTTGGCAAAAGGAGTTTTTTCCTCTGCACAATTTCGCGGCCTTAAAAATAACCCTATAAAATCAATGAAATACAGCGCCTCCCGAGCGAGGCCCTTGGAAACCCGCGCCAGTCGTGGCGTTGCCGGGGGGTCTGTGCATAACCGCATGGCATGCAGGTGCGCGATCAACAGGCCACATTCCCGTCACGCCGCCCTGATTCGTGGTCCGGCCTGACGATTTCTTGTCTTGCAGGTTGCCAAAAAAATATTCAGCGAAGAAAAAATGTGGTCACTTGCACCTCTGTTCCAGAAGGAAGTGCTTTTCAACAGCGCTGCTAGCGCGGACTCTCGCCACTGCCATGATAGGCCGGGCTGAGTTCGTGCACGGCCTCGACCAACGCAGCGACGTTTTCAGGCGGCGTGAACTGCGAGATGCCGTGGCCGAGGTTGAAAACGTGGCCGGGGCCGGCACCAAAATCGGCGAGCACTCGCGCTACCTCGCTGCGGACGGCATCGGGCGATGCGAACAGGGCCATCGGATCCATGTTGCCTTGTAGCGCGACGCGATTGCCCACGAGGGCGCGCGCGTCGCGCAGGCTCATGGTCCAGTCAAGGCCGACTGCATCGCTCCCGCTTGCGGCAATGTCCTCCAGCCACAGGCCGCCGCCTTTTGTGAACACGATGCTGGGAATGCGCGCGCCGTCATGTTCGCGCTTCAAACCGGCAAGCACCTGGCGGGTATACGCGAGCGAAAATTCGCGAAACGCAGCGTGCGACAGATTGCCGCCCCAGGTGTCGAAGAGCATCACCGCCTGAGCGCCTGCTTCGATTTGGGCATTCAGATAGTCAGTCACTGCCCGGGCATTGACCTCCAGTATCCGGTGCAGGAGCGCCGGTTCGCTGTAGAGCATGGTCTTGATGGTGCGAAAATCATCGCTACCGCCGCCTTCGACCATGTAGCAGGCCAGCGTGTAGGGGCTGCCCGAAAACCCGATCAAGGGCACGCGGTTGTGCAGCGCTCTGCGAATTTCCGAAACCGCGTCGATGACATAGCGCAGCTCGCCAGAGGGATCCGGCGCAACCAGTTTCGCCACGGCGGCGGCGTCGCGAACCGGATGGTGGAAACGCGGGCCTTCGCCGTCCGCGAAATACAGGCCGAGTCCCATGGCATCGGGGACGGTGAGGATGTCGGAAAACAGGATGGCCGCGTCGAGGCGGTAGCGCTCGAGTGGCTGCAATGTGACTTCAGTGGCGAGAGCCGGGGATTTTGCGAGCGCAAGAAAGCTCCCGGCGCGGGCGCGAGTGGCGCGGTATTCCGGCAGGTAGCGCCCGGCCTGTCGCATCAGCCAAACCGGCGTGCGCTGTGTCGGCTGCCGCAGCAGCGCGCGTAACAGCGTGTCATTCTGGGGAGTGGTCATTCAATCAGCCTGAGCGTTGTTCTTGGGAACCGGAAGCATGCTTGCGATGCATTGAATACTCCGGCAGTGGCCGGACACCGGCAAGGCGCGGGGGGCGTCGCATCAAGGCTTGAGCAATTTACCCGAGATGAATTTCCATTCGAGCGGGTCGACGGGCGTGATTGACAGGCGATTTCCCTTCTGCAGCAGCCGCATCCCGGCCAGTTCGCGGTGCCTGCGCAGTTCGGCGAGGCTGACGAAGGGAATCTTCTTCGCCATTTTCACATCGACGTGGAACCAGCGGGGCGTCTCGGGCGTCGCCGCAGGGTCGTGGTACTTGCTCTTGGCATCGAATTGGGTCGCGTCCGGATAGGGTGGGGATGCGACTTCCGCGATGCCGGCAATGCCTGGCTCCGGGCAGCTTGAGTGGTAGAAGAACACGGGATCACCGGGTTTCATCTGGTCGCGCATGAAATTGCGCGCCTGGTAGTTGCGCACGCCAAACCAGGGCGTGCGCTTGCCGGGCGCTTTCGTCAGATCATCGAAACTGAACTCGTGGGGTTCAGATTTCATCAGCCAATATCTCATTGCTTTGCCAATCGTCGGGTTGGTTTCACAACTGCATCCGCGTCATTTCAGCAGCGCCAAAAAAGAAACGCAGGTTGGAGCCTGCGTTTCGCAATGGGTGCCCCCCGCTAATGCCGCTGGACCCTGATCCTGAACCAAGAACGGTTCTAGGTGGTCGCTTTCCGGTCACATCAGGCACGTCCGGCTCGTTCCAGGAACGGGAGACGCGCACAACAGTGGCACTTTGGGCAGCGACCCGGGATCTCAATGTTGGCTCAAGAATCTCCGGGTCCTGGCAAACACCGCAGGGGACAATGAATCAATGGGCAACTGTATTCCGGGACGCCGCGCAGAGACCTAAATCAAGCGATCCTGCGGAACCAGCACCTCGTCAAGCAGCGCTTGCATTGAATTCATTCTACGCTTGAGCCCATCGTTGTCAAAGCTGCTGCCAACCGATTTTCCGTCGCGCAATTGCAGCAATTCATGGGCGGTGTTGAGTGCCGCCATCACGGCAATGCGCTCGGCACTGGCGACTTTTCCGATCGCTTTGATCTCGTTCATCTTGTCATCAAGGTGTGTGACAGCAGCCAAGAGGCCTTCGCGCTCTTCGTCGGCGCAGGCAACCTTGTAATTGCGACCCATGATGGTGACGTCCAGCGTCTTCGGTTTTGTGCTCATTCTGGCATTTACAATTCAGAAACAGCGTGAAGCCATCGATGCAGGCTCATGGAACTACTCGGGAATTCTTTGCAACAGGCCCTCGAGCCTGTGGCGAGCGCCATCGATCTTTTCCGATAGCCGCTGGCGATCATTCTCGAGTGTCGCGAGCTGTTGTCGCAGGTCGCGATTCTCGTCGCGCAGTTTGCGGCACAGGTTGGCTGCTTGACGGATCTTGTCCTCAAGCGTGGCAAATTCAGCATCCATCGTTGCACTATAGTTTGAAAAATCCTGTTGCGTCAAGGCGTAAGGAATTATTTTCAATGTAGATTCGTGATCGGGGATGTTTGTCATTCGTGGCATTCCCGAAGCATGTGATAGAGTGGCCCCGCTCGTTCATGGTGCCCCGCGCGCGATCCTTGCGCCGGGGTGAAACGGGAATCAGGTGAATGCAGGATGACCTTCTGCCCATTCCTGAGCTGCCCCCGCAACGGTAAGTGCGCGCGGGTGCGTCAAACATCGGTTGTTCCCCAAGAACGGCCAAGCCACTGTGAGCACTTGCTCGCGGGAAGGCGACGCACCTGATCCCACAAGCCCGGAGACCGGCCTGAACGATAGACGGAAATACTGCGGACGGGCGGTATGGGTTGGCGCGAGCCGCTGCTTGTCCCGGCGTTTCCATTATGTTGTTCCACGCCATACCGGCCCGCGGGGATGCGGGCTGAGGGAGAAGTCATGTCATTTACCCCGTTCAAGGGCGCATTTGCGCCTGCACTGTTGGTTTGCGTCAGTTTTCAATCCCCCCCTTCTTTTGCCATGGAGGACGCAGTCGTCGTCACGGCGACGCGGTTTCCCGAGCGTGCACTCGATGCCCCCATCGGGATGACCGTAATCAGTGCGTCGCGCATCGCCGCAAGCGCTGCATCGACGTTGCCCGAACTGCTGTCGCAGGAGGCCGGCATTGTGGCGCGTGACAGTACCGGAAGCCCGGACTTGCAAATCGACATGCGTGGGTTCGGCATGACAGGCGATCAGAACACGCTGGTACTGTTGAATGGGCAGCGCCTGAATGAAATCGAGCTCACGTCGGTCCGCTGGTCGTCTATTCCTCTGGACAGCATCGAACGTGTCGAAATCCTGCGTGGGTCCGGCGCGGTGCAATACGGTGGCGGAGCCTCGGGTGGCACCATCAACATCATCACCAAAGCGCCACAACCGGGGGCCCGGGCGGCCAATATCGGGGCCACAACCGGCAGCTTCGGCATGCGCGAGACGCGGGGAGGTTTCTCGCTTGGCAACGAGCGTCTTGGTTTTGCCTTACGGTTCAGCGATTCCGAGTCAAACAATTACCGCCAGAACAATCGGGTCGAGCAGCAGAATATAGGTGGTGAACTGCATTACTTTGGGGACAAAGGTCAGGCGGCGCTCAAGTTCGGCCTCGACAATCAGAGTCTGAGGTTGCCAGGCGAGCGCACGAAAGCGCAGGTAGCGGCGGATCCACGCGGGACCGTACGGCCAGGCGACTTCTCGACCCGGGATGGCGCGCATGCGAGCCTTGGCGGCAGCAGGGATCTGGGTTTCGGGGAATTCGCGATTGAGCTCGGTTACCGTCAAAGCGGCCGCACTTCGCTTCTGAAGGACTATGCAGGCGGGGTCTTCAACACCTACACTGATACTCGCGTCAATGTATGGTCGGTCACGCCAAGGCTCAAGATACCGTTTCGGGCTGCCGGACTGGACCACAATGTTGTCATCGGCATGGATGCCGACGACTGGGGTTACATATCCAATCGTTCGACAAGCCTTGAAACGCTGGGCGCACCTGCTGCGCGAGTGGTGGCGGAGCAACAGAATCAGGCGTTCTACGCGCAAGGCAATACTGCGTTGGGCGAGCGTATCAAGTTGAACCTGGGTTTTCGCCAGCATCGTGTGACGACGACCGCGACGGATCAGATCAATCCGGTGGCCTATGCCACAGGCAGGAAGACGAGCGCGCCGCGTGCCTGGGAGATCGGGGCGCGACACGATCTCAGTCGCGCCTTTGCCGTCTATGCGCGAATGGGGGACAGCTTCCGAACCGCGACGATTGATGAAAGCTACGCCCAATTCGGCGGCCCCCTGGGCGATGCCATAGTGACGCTGCTGGAGCCCCAGACTTCTCGTGATCACGAGGTAGGTGCCGAATATCGCCGCGAGGGGCTTCGCGCAAGGGCCAGCACCTATGAGATGCGGTTGAACAATGAAATTCAATTTTTTGCCCCGACGTTTTCCAATATCAACCTGCCGCCGACATCGCGCAAGGGACTGGAACTCGACGTCTCCTGGGATGCAACGCAGAGTCTTTCGTTGTTCGGAAATGTAGCGGCAACGGAGGCAAAGTTCCGTAATGGAATGATCGGCGCCGTCGACGTCAGCGGAAAATTCATCCCGCTGGTCCCGCGTGAAACGGTCAACGCCGGCTTTGCATGGCGCTTCAACGAGAGGACCCAAATCCGCGGTGTCGCGAGGCACGTTGGCAAGCAATACTATGACAACGACCAGACGAACAGCTTTCCCAGTCGCATGCCAGCCTATGCGTTGCTCGACTTCAAGTTGACGCATGAGCGCCGGGACTGGACGGCTTCATTGGCAGTCAACAACGTGCTGGACAAGCAGTACTACAGCTATGCGATTCGAAATGGTGCGGGCACTTCGTTCAATGCGTTTCCGCAGGCCGGCCGTACGTTGCAGGGGACGCTGGAATTGCGGTTCCGCTAGATCGTCTTGCGTCCGGCGGGCAATGTCGGGCAGGCTGGTTGCTTGTGCGCCATTTCAGCGATACTGGAATGGCCCCTGAAGCAGGAGCGCAAGGTGATAACCATTCATATCGCAAAACGCCTTTGTCACGCGGTGCGCGTTCATGGGTCTAGCCCGAATCGCTGAACTGCACTAGCGGCCGCGTGAGCGCGTTTTCTGCGGTGCTTTTTTTCTGCTATGGTGCGGGCCATGTTGAATGGGCCAGCCGACCGCATCGAATTCTCAGCCGTGAAGCGCATCCTGGTGGTGAAGCTGCGCCATCACGGGGATGTGCTGCTGACGTCCCCGGTGTTTTCGACGCTGAAGAATCACGCGCCCCATGTGCAAATTGATGCGCTCGTCTATGCGGATACGCGAGACATGCTGACGCTCCACCCGGCAGTTGGCGAGGTGTACAGCATTGACCGCGGCTGGAAGGGCGCTGGACTCATGACCAGAGTTGCTGCCGAATGGCGGCTGTTTTCGCAGCTGCGTGCCAATCGCTACGACCTGCTCATCCACCTTTCGGAACATCCGCGTGGCGCGTGGTTGGCGCGCACGCTGGGATGCCGCTATGCCGTGGCGCCGGGCTACGCGAACAAACCGAAGTTCTGGAGGCGCAGCTTCACGCATCGCATCGCGCTGCCTAAGAATGCCCTGCGGCACATGGTGGACTGGAATCTCGATGCCCTGCGGCGCATCGGCGTACAACCGATGGCGCAGGATCGCAAGCTCGTCTTTGTACCCGGCGGCGAAGCCGACGCGCAAGTGGATTCAATTCTCAAGGCGCACGGCCTTGCGGTCAGGGGCTTTATTCATATTCATCCTGCATCGCGCTGGCAATTCAAGTGCTGGCCGGTCGATCGGATGGCGGCGCTGATTGATACGCTCATTGGGCGCGGAGAGCGAGTGGTTCTGACCGCGGCACCGACGGATGATGAACGAAAGCTGCTTTCCGCCATCATAAAGCGATCGAGCGCGCCTGAACGCATCGTCGACCTTTCGGGCCAATTGTCACTGAAGGAACTCGCCGCGTTCACCGCCCGTGCAAAGCTTTTTATCGGCGTTGATTCTGCGCCAATGCACATTGCAGCGGCAATGCAGACGCCCGTGGTGGCGCTTTTCGGCCCCAGCGGTGATGCCGAGTGGGGGCCGTGGGAGGTGCCGCATCGTGTCGTGTCGTCGCTGGTGCACCGCTGCCGGCCCTGCGGCAACGATGGTTGTGGGGGCGGCAAGGTCAGCGAATGCCTGACCACTCTGCCCGAATCAAAAGTGCTGGCCGCCATCGACGCATTGCTCGCCGAGACACGGTAGTGGCGTGGCACGCGTGAAGCTCGCGTTGATTCGCCAGCGCTACAACCCGTTTGGCGGCGCGGAGCGCTTCGTCGAGCAGGCCATGCAGTCGCTGGATGCCCAGCAAGGGGTTTCGCTCACGCTGATCGCGCGCGACTGGCGCGGCGGGGAGTCCGAGTCCTCTGCGCGCGTCGTGCTTTGCGATCCACCCTACGTCGGGCGCACCTGGCGCGACTGGAGTTTTGCGCGCGCCGCGTGTGCGGCCGTCAAGGGCGACTTCGATCTCGTGCAGTCGCATGAGCGGATCGTCTGCTGCGATATCTACCGTGCCGGGGATGGTGTGCACGCGCAATGGCTCCTGAACCGCGCGCGCACGCTGGGCCCGTTTCGGCGCATGGCGCAGTCGGCCAGTCCGTGGCACCGCTATACCCTGGCGGCCGAGCGCCGCCTTTTTACAAGCCCGCGGCTGCGCGCGGTCATTTGTAATTCGCGCATGGTTGCGGCCGAAGTTCGCTCTCACTTTGGCGTGGGCGAGGACAAGCTGTGCGTAATCCATAACGGAGTAGATCTCGAGCGCTTTCACCCACGCTTGCGGGCGCAATGGTGCAAGCCCATGCGCTCGCGCCTTGGCATTCCCGCCGGGGCCATGGTCTTTCTGTTGCTGGGCTCCGGATTCGAGCGCAAGGGGGTGGGTCGCCTGCTGGAGTCTTTTGCAGGCATCGAGACCTCGCGAGGGGATGCGTTTGTAGTGGTGGTTGGCGCCGATAGGCATGCCGAGCGGTATCGTCGGCAAGCCGAAAGTCTTGGCGTTGCACGGCGAGTTCACTTTGCCGGGCCGCAGCTGGATCCTGCGCCATGGTACGGGATGGCTGACGCGTTTGTGCTCCCGACGCTCTATGATCCCTTCCCCAATGCAGTGCTGGAAGCCATGGCCTGCGGCCTTCCGGTCGTCACGTCGGCGCAATGCGGTGCCGCCGAACTTTTGACGACGGGGACAAATGGTTGGGTTTGTGATGCCCTGGATACGCCTGCGCTGTCCCGTATCCTCACGCAGATCTCGTCACCCGACCTGGAGACGATGAGAGGCAGCGCGCGCGCGGTGGCCGAGGGCCTTTCGCTGGCATCAATGTCGGAAAAATTGCTGTCGCTGTATCGCGAACTGCTCACAACCGGCAGGCGCGGCTGATCGCCGCATCAAGCGTCGGTTTTTCATGACCGAGAAAGAGTCTCGGGGGATCTTGGCTGACGCTGGGATCGCAGCCGAGAAATACCCAAAAACGGTTACAATTCAACTCTTTCCAGAAGAGTCTCGATGCTCAGTTTCCGGCATCAGGGGCCCGAGGGTATCTGATTGGCGAGCCACTCTAGCCGGGAGCTTTACCTGCGCCTGCTGGGTTATGTCCGGCCGCATTGGCGCGTGTTCGCCTTGTCCCTGCTGGCAATGGTGCTGACCGCAGCGACCGAACCCTTGTTTCCGGCCATGATGAAGCCTTTGCTGGATGGCAGCTTCGTCAATCGCGACACCACAAACCTGTACCTCATACCGGTCGCCGTGCTCGGCATCTTCCTGTTGCGGGGGGTGCTGACTTTTTTCTCCTCGTACACCATGGGCTGGGTGTCCAATCGCCTGATACTGGATATCCGGCGCATTATTTTCGACCGGCTGCTCGCCCAGCCGATGGGATTCTTCGATAACCAATCCTCCGGCGTATTGATATCGAAGGTGTCCAACGATGTCGGCGGCGTGATCAGTGCCGCAACGACGGTATTGACGGTGTTGGTGCGCGAGTCCTTGACCGTCGTTGGCTTGCTGGCGTGGATGCTGTACCTGAACTGGAAGCTGACGCTGATCACCCTCATCATCGCCCCGGGGATCACCCTGGCCATCCGCCTTTTTTCCAAGCGACTGCGTCACATGAGCCAGCAGTCGCTCAAGGCCATGGGGAACCTGACCGAGGTGCTGGAGGAGGCTATTGAGTGCCAGAAAGTGGTCAAGGTCTTCGGCGGGAAGGCCTACGAAGAGGGTCGTTTTGACCGTGCCGCCCAGGCCCTGCGTGGCTTCAGCATGCGCCAAACCATCGCCGCGGCGGCCACGGTGCCGATTGCCCAGTTCTTCGCCGCGATTGCGCTTGCGATCATCATTACCATGGCGGTGTCGGAGTCGGCCTCGGATGCACTGACGGTAGGGGGATTCGTGTCGTTTATCACGGCCATGCTGATGTTGTTGTCGCCACTCAAGCATCTGGCGGACGTCAATGCGCCGTTGCAGCGCGGGCTGGCGTCGGCAGAAAGTGTTTTTGACCTGCTGGACGCAGTGCCGGAGCCAGATCATGGCAATCAGCAACTCGAGCGCGCCACCGGAAAGATTGAATTGCGGGCTGTGTCTTTTGCCTACCCCGGAGCAAGCCGCAAGGCGGTGGATGGCCTGGACCTGGTGATCGCGCCCGGTGAAACAGTGGCCCTGGTCGGGCCCTCGGGCGGGGGCAAATCGACATTGGTCAACTTGTTGCCACGCTTCTATTTGCCGGGCGAGGGGACGATTCTCGTCGATGGTGTCGATTACCGTGACCTGACACTGACGAGCCTGCGGGCGAACATTGCGCTGGTCAGCCAGGATGTCGCGCTTTTCAACGATACCGTGGCGGCCAATATCGCCTACGGGCGGCTGGCAACCTCGGATCGGGCCACTGTCGAGGCTGCTGCGCAGGCGGCGCACGCGCTTGAATTCATCCGTGAGATGCCGCAAGGGTTCGATACGCTGATAGGAGAGAACGGCGTGCGTCTTTCCGGCGGGCAGCGGCAGCGACTCGCGATCGCGCGGGCACTCTTGAAGAACGCGCCGATACTGCTGCTGGACGAGGCCACCTCTGCGCTGGACAGCGAATCCGAACGCCATGTCCAGGCGGCGCTCGAGACGCTGATGCGCGGACGCACGACCATCGTCATCGCCCACCGGCTGTCGACCGTGGAGCGTGCCGACCGGATCGTGGTATTGCAACGTGGCCGGATCGTCGAGGTTGGCACGCACGCGCAGCTGATGGCGGCTGATGGCCTGTATGCGCGGCTGTATCGGATCCAGTTCGCGCTGGATCCGGAGGCTGTGGAGGCATGACCGGGCTCTCGGTCTTGCACACCGAATCGTCATGCGGCTGGGGTGGGCAGGAACTTCGCATCATTACTGAAGCCGAAGGATTCGGGCGTCGCGGGCACGACGTTTGCATCGCTGCGCCCCCCGAGTCCCGTATTTTTGCGGAGGCGGAAAAGCGCGGCATTCCCGTGATGTCGCTGGCGATTGCCCGCAAAGGCCTGGCCGGCGTGCGAGCTACGCGGCAGGCGGTGCTGGCGCGCCCCTGGAGCGTCATCAATAGCCACAGTTCGACCGACAGCTGGCTGGCAGCCCTGGCCCTGGCGACGGTTGCGCACGTTCGGCGCGCGCCGTTGGTGCGCACTCGTCATGTCTCCGCGCCGATCTCAGGCAATGCCGCAACGCGATGGTTGTATGGCAGTGCAACGGCGCATGTGGTCACCACCGGGGAAGCACTGCGTAGACAGGTCATTGAGGAAGCCCGCCTGGATCCCGCGCGCGTGACGTCGGTACCCACCGGCATTGATCTTGATCGATTCTCGCCCGGCGACAGGATAAACGCCCGGGAACAAATGTCGCTTCCGCAGGATCGCTTCATCATCGGAATTGTCGCGACCCTTCGCAGCTGGAAGGGCCACCGTTTTCTTGTGGATGCAATCGCCGCGATGGGGGACAAGCGGGTGCTGCTGGTCATCGTCGGCGACGGTCCGGGCCGCGACAACCTGCGCGCCCAGGTCCGCTCGCTCGGCCTGGAGGATCAGGTACGCATGCCCGGCAACCAGGATGAGGTCTCGCCCTGGCTTCGTGCATTCGACGTTTTCGTCCTGCCTTCCTACGCCAACGAGGGCGTGCCGCAATCGATCATGCAGGCCATGGCCTGTGGTTGTCCGGTGGTATCGACGCCCGTGGGTGCCATCGGCGAAATCGTCATGCATGACAAGACGGGTCTCATGGTCGCACCCAGGGATTCGGCTGCCCTGCGAGGGGTGCTCTGCAAACTCAGGGACGATGCGGCGCTGTGCGCCACCCTGGGCGCGGCCGGGCTGGCGATGGCAACGGAGCGCTTTGCCGCTGTCCGCATGGTCGAGGCAATGGAACGTATTTTCCAGGCGACCCTGGCATGAACGTATCGCCCGCCAGGGTCCGCGTGCACCCCGGATCCCGGGTGTGCGCGGTCATCGTGTCCAGGATCGGCGATACGCTGCTGGTAACACCGGCGTTGCGCGCTTTGCGGGCAAGGTGCGCTCATTTGACCGTGCTGGCGCATCCGCAACGATTGGACGTGCTGCGCAATCTTGACTTCATCGATGCGTTGGGAGCAATCACAAAACAGTCGGCATGGTTCCGCGGCCTGGTGCACGGCAGGCGCCATGATGTGGCGGTCTGCTGGGGCTCAGAGCCGGCCCTGCTGCGATATTGCATGCGGGTAGCAGACAACAGCATCGCTTTTGACCACCCGGCCTATCGGGAAATCGAGGGCCCGGTGATACGGGTGCCTGTCCCGGAAGATTTTTCGCTGCACGCGGTTCGCGAGCGCGCCTTGCTGGTGGCGGCGGCGTCGGTGGAAGTGGGCGACGAGCGGCTCGCCTACCGTGTGACCGGGGAAGAAACGCGCTTCGCCCGACAATGGATCTCGCAGCAGGTATCAGGTGATGCATCCGTTCTGGTGGGATTCCAAGCCTTCAGTTTCCCGACCAAGGCACATCGTGACTGGCCTATCGAACGGTTCGTGGACCTGGCAAGTCGCATGTGCGCAGCGATTCCGGGATTGCATCTGATCTTGCTCGGAGATGCCGCTGCGAGGGAAAAAGTTGCGATTCTTGAAAAGGCGCTGCCCGGGCGCGTCACGATTGCCGCAGGCCGGCTGGCGTTGCGTGAGAGCGCTGCAGTCATGAGCGAACTGGCGCTGTACGTCGGTGTTGATACCGGCCCCACGCACATTGCCGGGGCCTTGGGAATACCGATGGTGGCGCTGTACCACCCGCGCTACCCGGCGAGAAACCTCATGTCGCTGGACAATCCGCGCTGCATGGTTCTTGAGGGCGCTGCCAATGCGGGCATGGAAAGCATTTCCGTGGATGCGGTATTTGATGCGGCCTGCAAATTGCTGGCTTCGGCGCCATGGGCATGAAACCGCACGTGCTCATGATGTCGCAGGAGGTGCATCCAATCCCCCCCGTGAAGGGCGCAGCCGTGGAGCAGTGGATCGATGCAGTCGCGCACCGGTTGACGCGGTACCAGGCCCATGTGGCCAGCGTGCCGCATCCGACCCGGCCGGATCGGGAGGCCGATGGTGAAGTCCACTACTGCCGCATTCGAATTGGCCGCGCCTACAATCGCGTGTTTCGCAAGCTGACACGGCTCGACCCGTATTCCTACATTGATCGCGTGGTGCAATACGCGAGGTCGATTCAACCCGCCATTGTGCATATCCACAATGCACCGAAATTTGTGCTGCCAGTGGTGCGCGGCGTGCCTGGTGCGCGGGTGATACTGCACATGCACAACGAGAAGGAGGGTGGCATCGGAGCGCGGGTGGCGGCCCTGGTCGGATGCAGTAGCTACATCTGCGAGTGGTACCGGGATCGACGCGTGTTGGCCGAGCGATTTACCACTTTGGCGAACGGCGTGGATATTGCAGCGTATCCGCGTACGCGAAGGACGGAAGAGGAAAAACGGGCATTGCGCGTTGAGTGTGGCGTTCCAGCCGATCGCCTGGTGGTGTTGTACGCGGGCCGCATCTCGCCTGAAAAGGGTGCTGATCGATTGGTGGCTGCCATGCGGCACCTTGGGCGTGAACGGTTTCACCTGGTGCTGGTCGGGGAATGGCCGGGCGGGGATCCGCGTTCCAGTGCGCGGGCGCGTTTCGCCCTGGACTTGACCGCTCAACTTCGGGATGTGCCCCACACCTTGCTGGGAATGGCCATGCCCCAGGATATGGCCAGGTTGTACGGGCTGGCCGATTTGCTGGTCATCCCTTCGCGTTTTGAAGAGCCTTTTTCGATGGTTGCCATCGAGGCCATGGCGGCGCATGTTCCGGTGCTGGCGCTGAGAAAGGGTGGCATGACCGAATACATGCGCGACGGCGAGAACGCAGTGTTGGTCGATGGCGAGGCGACCGATGAAGTGCTTGCACGCGCCATTGGTTCGGCGATGCAGTCTCCGTTGAAGTTGGAACAACAGGCCAATTCTGCGCGTGAGCTGGTCGAGCGCCGCTTTGACTGGCAACACATCGTGGCGGATGTCGAGCGGCTGTACGATGACATGTTGGTGAAGAATTGAATACGCGCGCCCTCCTTCCTCTCGTCCCCTTTGCGGTCTTCTTGTTCATATTGCCTTTTCCGGGGACGGTGGCGCTGCGCCTGGCGTGCCTGGCGGGGGCTTTTGCGGTCGCGACGTTGTCCTGGCGCAAGCTGTTGCCGGCGCCCATCCCGGTCAAGCCGGCACTGTTGCTCTGGATCGTCGTTTCGGTGGGATCCCTCGCCTATGCCGTTGACAGTTCGTATTCCTTGGGCGAGATCAAGAACGAGATTGGCTACGCCATGATGGCGTTTGTCGCCTTCTTTGCCATCACACGCGAGGCGTGGATCCTGCGCCTGTGGAGCCGCATCGTGGTGGCGACTGCGGCTGGAATTGGCTTATGGGCGCTGGCTTTTCATTTCGGGACCGGCTACTGGGACCATGGGGGCAGCCATACCGGCGTTGGCGCCTATGCTTCGCTGGCGGCGATTGCCCCTGCCATGCTGCTGTTGACCTGCGCCGCGCCGGGTCGCTGGCGGGTGGCGGGCATCGCTGCTGCACTCGTCATCCTGGTCGCTGCCATTGTCAGCGAGCAGCGCATCGTATGGGTCGCCTTTGGCCTGCAGTTCGTCGCGGCGATGTGGTTGCTGCGCAAGGCGGGCTTGCTGGCCATCTCCCGGCACGGCGCGCTGGCATTGATCGCAGCAGGACTGGTGATCACCGGCGCGGCAGTGCTTGGCGTCCACGCGCTCAAGGTCAGGAACAGCACGCCGGAGATCCAGGTCTTGAGCGGGGATTTCCGGCTGCAACACTGGCAGCGTGTCCTGGCGACGATCCAGGAGCATCCGCTGACGGGTGCCGGATTTGGCCGCGAAAGCATGAAACGGGCTTATCCCGACCTGGTGCCCAAGACCGAGCCGCAGTCACTGCTCTGGCATCCGCACAATGTACTCCTCACCTACGGCATCGGCATGGGTTGGCCCGGAGTGCTGGCGCTGCTGGGGGTATTCCTCTCTTTTTCCTGGGAGTTCCGGCGGCACATTGCCCGACCTGGGCTCGACTGCCGGCTCGCGGCGATAGCGGGCATCATGCTGGTCATCGGTGTCGTGACCCGCAACATGACCAACGACTTCTTTCTTCGCGATGGTGCGCTGATGTTCTGGGCCTTGAGCGGGGCACTGATGGGATTTCTCTCTCGCCGGGATGCCGGCACTACAGGACCGGCTTGATGCGCGTGTGTTTCTACAATGTCACGGCGACCTACCTGAGTGGGGGGCTGGAAACCTATTGCTGGGAAGCCGGACGCGCGCTGGCGCGACGCGGGCATGCGGTCACTATCGTTGCCGGCAATCGCGGCCTGGCGCGTCACAATGAAGTTGAATTGGTGCAGTTTCCATTTCGTGCCGAGAAAGAGTGGCCGGACCTTGGCGTGCGATTTCGCCGGCTGGCTGAGCGTTTGTCCTTCGCACGGCATGCCTTGCCGCATTTGCTCGGATCTCGTTACGACGCCATCATCATCAATAAACCATTTGATTTTCCGGTGTTATGGTGCGCTCGCAGACAGGGCCTGCGCTCTCAAACGCTGTTTCGTTCGGGCGGTACGGATTTCTTTCCGACGGATCGCTGGTTTGCCGGCGCGGTAACGCACTGGGTGTCCGCGAGCCGCTATAACGCGCGCCAGGTCGGCGCACGTTACGTTCGCACGGTGTCCGTGATCCATAACGGCGTGGACACCGGGACATTCCTGCCGCAGGCGCGGGACACAGCCTTCAGGGTCGGTCTTGGAGCCGGTCCCGGCGATACGCTGCTGGTCAGTGTGGGAAGGCTGGTGGGCTGGAAGGGGACGCGCGTGGTCATCGAAGCGCTGGCAGGGCTTGCCGGGAACATTCACTATGTCGTTGTCGGGGACGGGCCGGAGCGCAGCGCCCTGGAGTCCCTGGCGAACAGACTCGGGGTCTCGCAGCGCGTGCATTTTTCAGGCGCCATGGCCCACGGGTCACTGCCTCAATTGTTATCAAATTGCGATGTATTCGTCCAACCCTCGCTGGGAGAGGAGGCATTTGGTATCAGCGTTGTCGAGGCCATGGCATGCGCGCTGCCGGTACTGGCCTCCGACAACGGGGGCTTGCCGGAGATCGTCGTCGAGGGGCAGACCGGTCGCCTGTTGCCGCCGGGTGATATTGCCGCATGGTCAGCGGCGATTGCAGGATTGTGCGCCGACCGGGACACCCTGGAACGCATGGGTCGGCTGGCGCGTGCCCGCGCCGAGTCGGACTTCACCTGGGCCGCCAATACGGCGAGGCTGGAGTCCATCCTTGCACCGGGTGGGGGTATTGCATGACCCGGACGGTCGTTGACTGCAGAAAGGGAATTGCAGCATGTGCGGCATCGTAGGCGGCCTGTCCGACAGTGTAATTGGGGTGGAGGCCGGCATTGCCAGTCTGAACCACCGCGGGCCGGATGACCGGGGTGTGTGGCGCGAGGGGGCGGCGCAGCTGGGATTTGCACGGCTGGCCATCATCGATCTCACTGCCGCCGGCCACCAGCCGATGCAAAGCCCCGACGGGCGCTACATCATCGTTTTCAACGGCGAGATCTATAACTTTCCGGAGTTGCGCGCAGAACTGGAGGGCGCGGGGGAAACTTTCGTGGGCCACTCGGACACCGAAGTGCTGCTGCGGCTGTTCGCGAAACAGGGACTGGAGCGCTGCCTCGCGCGCCTGCGCGGCATGTTTGCGTTTGCCGTCTGGGACCGGCAGGAACGTCGACTGTCGCTGGCGCGCGACCGGCTCGGCGTCAAGCCACTGGTGTACGCGCAAGCCAATGGCGCCTTCCTGTTCGGCTCCGAGATACAGGCACTCTTTGCGCTGGATCCGTCATTGCCCAGAAAGCCGGATTTCCAGGGGCTTGATCATTACCTGACCTTCCAGTACATCCCGGCCCCGATGAGCGGGTTTGCCGCCATCCGCAAGCTGCCGCCTGCACATGCCATGACGGTCAAGGATGGCCGCATTGAAAGGATATTCCGCTATTGGGACATTGATCTTGTCAGGCGCAGCAAGCTCTCGTTTGGCGATGCCTGCGAAGTGCTGCGCGAAAAAGTGCTTGAGGCAACCCGGATCCGGCTGGTGTCGGATGTTCCGCTGGGTGCCTTTCTCTCCGGCGGCATCGATTCGAGCATCACCGTGGCGGCGATGGCGCGCTTGGGGGCTTCGCCGCTGAAAACGTTTTCCATCGGATTCGAAGATGAGAAATTCAACGAACTGCCATACGCCAGGGAAGTGGCGCGTCATCTGGGGACCGACCACAGCGAAATGATGGTGAAGGCTGACGCAGCCGACATCATGCCGCGCATGATCGAGCACCTCGGCGAGCCGTTGGCGGACAACTCGGTCATGCCCACGTACTGTGTATCGCGTTTCGCGCGCTCCGAGGTGACGGTGGCGCTCACCGGCGATGGCGGTGACGAAGCCTTCGCGGGCTACCGGCGTTTCTATCAGATCCGCCGCATGGACTGGCTGGCGCGGCGCGGCTTGGTGCCCGCCTGGCGTGGCTTGCGCAGCCTGACCGTGGCGATGGAGAACCGCATGCGCCCGCACAAGCGTCGCCCGCCGTTTCCGTCAACGCGGGCCGACCAGATACTCGGGATGGAGGGGATGGGACGCTACAAGCACCTGCTGGCGTTTTTCAGCGATGACGAGAAGACGCCGCTGTTCACGCCTGAGTTCAGGGAGGCGATTGGCACGACGCGAACCACGGATTACCTGGCCAGCCATTTTCGCGATGGTGCATCCGGTGGGCCCGATATGCTCAATCGTTATCTTCATCTCGACCTGCAAACCTTCCTGCCGGAAGACATCTTGTTCAAGGTGGACGTGACCAGCATGGCGAACTCGCTCGAGTGCCGCTCGCCGTTTCTCGATCACGAACTCATCGAATTCGCGTTCTCGCTGCCCGGCAGTTACAAATTGTCTGCCACCGGCCGGCACAAGCACATCCTCAAGGAGGCCTTCCGCGACTGGCTTCCGGCGCAGTTCATGGATCGGCCCAAGAAAGGCTTCTCGGCCCCGATTGGCCGCTGGCTGAAGGAAGACCTCGCGGAAATGATGCGCGATCTCCTGGTTGGCAACCGCACGCTGGCACCCTGGATCCGCCAGGACGTGGTCGAGCGTTATGTCACCGAGCACGTGTCCGGCCAGCGCGGCCATGGCAACCGCCTGTGGCCGCTGCTGGTACTGGCTTTGTGGATGCGCAGATTCTCAGTGTCCGGATGAAGACCTGTTATCAAATCAATCTGCAACTCAGTCTTGGCGGCGGGGAAATATTTACCCGTTTCCTGACCACCGCACTGGGCGAGCTCGGATACCGGAATTGCCTGTTCATTCATGCCGAAGCGGAATTCTGGCCAAAGCTGATTCCTGCAGGGGCTGTGTTTTTTCGGGTACGTTCATTAGCGGAGATCGAGGCCCAGATTGTCGAACCTGGAGCGTTGCTGATCACCCATTCGGTGCTTCCACCCGAGGCGGCGATTCGCTTCGCCAGCCGCGTGACGCTAACCGGGATTCTGCACATGCCCCTGTATGAGCGATTTCCGGAAGGGCTGCGGCACTACCAGCGCCTGTTCTGCGTGTCGGAGCATGTGATCGCAAGCGCTGGCGCGCACGGATTATCCAATGTGCATGCGGCACCGTTGTACGGCGTTGCAGACCTTGCCTTGCGCTCGAATGTGCAGGGCGCAGGCGGTCCGATTCACAAGGGCAGCATCTACTTGTGGGATCGGCGCAAATT
>CAXNGL010000002.1:0-41288 GCA_964201515.1 Burkholderiales bacterium | reverse complement strand
GGGAGAGCTGCGCTGCATCATCGGTCCCAATGGCGCCGGCAAGACCACCATGATGGATGTCATCACCGGCAAGACGCGGCCGGATTCAGGCACCGCATTCTTCGGCCAGGCCATCGACCTCCTGCGTATGACCGAACCGCAGATCGCGCATGCCGGCATCGGCCGCAAGTTCCAGAAGCCGACGGTATTCGAGAACCACAGCGTGTTCGAGAACCTCGAGCTGGCCATGAAGACCGACAAGCGTGTCAAGGCCACCTGGCGCGCGCAGCTGGACTCGGCGGCGCTCGACCGCATCGCCGACACGCTGGCGCTGATCCGGTTGCTCGACGAGGCCTCGCGTCCTGCGGGCCTCCTTTCGCATGGCCAGAAACAGTGGCTGGAAATCGGCATGCTGCTGATGCAGGAGCCAAGGCTGCTCCTGCTCGATGAGCCGGTGGCCGGCATGACCGACTCCGAGACCGAGCGCACTGCGGAGCTGTTCAACACGCTGGCCGGCAAGCATTCGCTCATCGTGGTCGAGCACGACATGGATTTTGTCGGGCGCATCGCGCGCACGGTCACGGTGCTGCACGAAGGCAGCGTGCTCGCCGAAGGGCCCATGGACGTGGTGCAGGCCGATGAGCGCGTGATTGAAGTGTATCTGGGGCGTTGAGCTGTCTTCGAGAGACAACAGAATGAGGGTAGGCCCTTGCCAAAATCCACTTTAGTGGTTCCGCAACGGATACCAGAAACCCCGTTTTGTACGAATGGTGTGTATTCGTACAAAACGGGGTTGGCGCGCGCAGCGCGCAGGTGTTGTGAAAAACCTGCACGGACGAAGAGGCCGTCCGTGCGGATCCTTGCTTGTACACGGATGATGAAGCCATTCGCATACAAGCAAGGATCTCTGCCAAACCGGATTCACGTCGGTTGCAACGAACGCTAGGAAAGAAATGCTGAGCATCTCCGGACTCAACCAGTACTATGGCGGCAGTCATATCTTGCGCGACGTGTCCTTCGACATCCCCATGGGCGCCTGCACCACGGTGCTCGGGCGCAACGGCGTAGGCAAGACCACGCTGCTGAAATGCCTGGTGGGCCTGTTGCCCATCCGTTCCGGATCACTGACGCTGGAGGGGAAGAACATTGCCGCGCTTCCCCCTTACGAACGCGCGCGCCTGGGCATCGGTTACGTGCCGCAGGGACGGGAAATCTTCCCGCGACTCACTGTCGAAGAAAATCTCCTCATGGGCCTGGCCTCCAAGCCGGGTGGCGGCAAGGTGCCGGCTCGGATCTTCGACATGTTCCCGGTGTTGAAGGACATGCTGCACCGGCGTGGCGGTGACCTCTCTGGCGGCCAGCAGCAGCAATTGGCGATTGGCCGGGCGCTCGCGGCCGGCCCCCGGCTGCTCATCCTGGATGAGCCCACCGAGGGCATCCAGCCCTCCATCATCAAGGATATCGGCCGTGTCATCTCGACCCTGGCCCAGAGTGGCGAGATGGCCATCCTGCTGGTGGAGCAGTACTACGACTTCGCGCGCGAACTGGCCGACCACTATGTGGTGATGTCGCGCGGCGAAGTGGTCAAGGCCGGACCGGGCAGCGAGATGGACGCCGAGAACGTCAAGGGCATGCTCGCCATCTGACCAATGTCGGATGGGTGCCGGAGTGCTACGCTACCGATCGCGCCTGACACATTCGGGCTTGAAAACATTCGGGGAATGCTGCGTTCATGGACCTCAGCGATGTTGCGCCCGCTTCTGCCGCAGTCATGCCCTGCTGGGATGCGCGACTGACCCTGGGTTACGAGCGCACTGGCGGCCGCACCGTCCTGACCCGGCGCGAGCACCTGGGACCGTTGCGCGTGCAGCGTAACCTCTACCCGGAGGGCGAGGGCACCTGCCACACCATCGTGGTGCATCCCCCGGGCGGTATTGCCAGCGGGGACAGGCTCGCGATCGCAGTGAAGCTCGGCGAATCGAGCGCGGCGCTGCTGACCACGCCGGGCGCCGGCAAGTGGTACCGCTCGTCGGGGCCGGCGGCGAGTCAGTCGCTGGCCTTCGAGGTGAAGGCGGGTGCGTCGCTGGAGTGGCTACCGCAGGAGAGCATCGTGTTCAATCAGGCAATGGCGAACATGACAACCGAGGTGCGACTTGAGGGGGATGCGGTCTATCTGGGCTGGGAGATTGTCTGCTTTGGCCGCACGGCCTCCGGCGAGCGTTTTGCAAAGGGGGAACTTCGCACGCGCACCGAAGTCTCGCGCGACGGTCGCCGGCTGTGGCTGGAGCAGGGCAGGCTCGTTGGTGACGACCCGTTGTTCGCCTCGCCGGTCGGGCTGGCCGGCCATACTGTGTGCGGGACGCTGATTGCCGCGGGACGCGATTTGTCGGCGGATGTGGTGGCGGCCTGCCGTGCAGTGCCGGTCATCAAAGGCGCCAAGGCGGGAATGACCCGCCTTCCCGGCATGTGCATTGCGCGGTGGCTGGGGGATTCATCGGAAGATGCGCGCCATTGGTTCGCGGCGCTGTGGGCGCTGATGCGGCCGGGGCTGCATGGCGGGCCGGCCGAAGCGCCCAGGATCTGGGCCACATGATGAATATAATTACCGTATCTATCCAGGGTAGACATTGGTATATGTCTGTTATTGATAATAATTACGGAACGGATTCGACATGGAACTGACGCCGCGCGAGAAGGACAAGCTGCTGATCTTTACCGCCGGTCTGCTCGCGGAACGGCGTCGCGCGCGCGGCTTGAAGCTCAACTACCCGGAGGCGGTGGCCTTCATCACCGCGGCCATCCTCGAGGGCGCGCGCGACGGGCGCACGGTGGCCGAGCTGATGAGTTACGGCACCACGCTCCTTGCGCGCGAGGACGTCATGGAAGGGGTGCCTGAGATGATTCCGGACATCCAGGTAGAGGCAACATTCCCCGACGGGACGAAGCTGGTAACCGTCCATCATCCGATTCCATGAACGCCTTGCACGGAGCGCAGCCATGATTCCAGGAGAAATCGAAACCGTCGCCGGCGACATCGAGCTCAACGTCGGCCGCCGGACGGCAACCCTGAAGGTCGCCAATTCCGGAGACCGGCCGATCCAGGTCGGCTCCCACTATCACTTCTTCGAGACCAACGATGCGCTCAAGTTCGAGCGCGAGGCGGCCTACGGCATGCGCCTTGACATCGCGGCCGGCACCGCGGTGCGTTTCGAGCCGGGCCAGTCGCGCACCGTGAAGCTGGTGGCCCTGGCGGGCGACCGCAAGGTCTATGGCTTCCAGGGTAAGGTGATGGGTGCGCTGAAGACCGGCGGGAAGGGGGCGGAAAAATGAGTGTGAAAATCTCCCGGCGTGCCTATGCCGAAATGTTCGGGCCCACCACGGGCGACCGCGTGCGCCTGGCCGATACCGACCTGTGGGTCGAGGTCGAAAAGGATTTCACCACTTACGGCGAGGAAGTGAAGTTCGGTGGCGGCAAGGTCATCCGCGACGGCATGGGCCAGAGCCAGCGCGCCTCAAAATACGTCGCCGACACGGTGATCACGAACGCGCTCATCATCGACCATTGGGGCATCGTCAAGGCCGACATCGGCATCAAGGACGGCCGCATCGCCGCCATCGGCAAGGCCGGCAACCCGGATATCCAGCCGGCCATCACCATCGTCATCGGGCCGGGCACCGAGATCATCGCCGGCGAAGGCATGATCGTCACTGCCGGCGGCATCGACTCGCACATCCACTTCATCTGTCCGCAGCAAATCGAGGAAGCGCTGATGTCCGGCGTTACCACCATGATCGGCGGCGGCACGGGCCCCGCCACCGGCACTTTCGCCACCACCTGCACGCCAGGCCCGTGGCACATCACCAGCATGTTGCAGGCGGCCGAGGCCTTTCCGATGAACCTGGGCTTTCTCGGCAAGGGCAACGCCAGCCTGCCCGAGGCCCTCCGCGAGCAGGTCACGGCCGGCGCCATGGGCCTGAAGCTGCACGAGGACTGGGGCACCACGCCGGCGGCCATCGACTGCTGCCTGGGTGTCGCCGACGAGATGGACGTGCAGGTGGCCATCCACACCGACACGCTGAACGAGTCCGGTTTCGTGGAGGCGTCGATCGCCGCCTTCAAAGGCCGCACCATCCACACTTATCACACGGAGGGCGCCGGCGGTGGCCATGCGCCTGACATCATTCGCGTCTGCGGCCTGCCCAATGTGCTGCCCTCATCCACCAACCCGACGCGACCCTACACGGTGAATACGCTGGATGAGCACCTCGACATGCTCATGGTATGCCACCACCTGGATCCGTCGATCGCCGAAGACGTGGCATTTGCCGAGTCGCGCATCCGCCGCGAAACCATTGCCGCCGAGGACATCCTCCACGACCTGGGGGCCTTCTCCATGTTGTCCTCGGACTCCCAGGCCATGGGCCGCGTGGGCGAGGTCATCATCCGCACCTGGCAGACGGCGCACAAGATGAAGACGCAGCGCGGCGCGCTGCCGGGGGACTCGGCGCGCGCCGACAACGCGCGGGTCAAGCGCTACATCGCCAAGTACACCATCAACCCGGCGCTCGCCCATGGCGTGGCGCACGAAGTGGGCTCGATCACGGTGGGCAAGCTGGCCGACCTGGTGTTCTGGAAGCCGGCCTTCTTCGGCGCCAAGCCCTCGCTGATCCTCAAGGGCGGCATGATCGCGGCGGCGGCCATGGGCGACCCGAACGCCTCCATCCCGACGCCGCAGCCGGTGCACTATCGGCCGATGTTCGGTGCCTTCGGTGGTGCGCTGGCCACCTCGGTCACCTTCGTGTCGCAGGCGGCGCTGGAAAATCCGGCCGTGGCGGCCCTGGGCCTGAGGAAACCGCTGTTGGCGGTATCGAACTGCCGCAACATCGGCAAGAAGGACATGCTGCTCAATGATGCGCAGCCGAAGATCGAGGTGGATCCTGAAACCTACGTGGTCAAGGCCGACGGCCACGCCCTGGTGTGCGAGCCTGCCAAGGTGCTGCCCATGGCCCAGCGTTACTTCCTTTTCTAATCCATCGATTCAAACGTAGACTGCGTCACTCCGCTGCGAAAGAAGAAGAGCGGCATTGACCAGGAAAGAGCCCCTTCATGATCGAGATTCGAAAGAAACTGAAAGCCTCCCGCGGCGCCTACAACATCGTGGTCAAGGGGGAGCTGACTCTGCCGTTCGATGCACGCCAGAAGACGCGCCTGCTGGCGCGGCTGGCTTCCGGTGAAGAGGTCGGCCTGATGCTGCCGCGCGGTGACGTGTTGCGCGGCGGCGACCTCGTGGTTGCCTCGGACGGGCGCGTCATCGAAGTGATCGCCGAACCCGAGGCGGTGCTGCACGTGACCTGCGATACGCCGGAAGACCTGTTGCGCGCGGCCTACCACCTGGGCAACCGCCACGTGGCGGTGCAGGTCGGCGAGGGATTCCTGCGCCTGGCGGCCGACCATGTGCTGGAAAACATGCTGGCCGGGCTGGGCGCCAGCGTCGCACCGATGCAGGCGTCCTTCGAGCCGGAGGCGGGCGCGTACGGCCACGCGGGAGAAGGCGCCGAGCATCGTCACCACGAGGAGGGCAGCGGCCCGGGCAAGATCCATCACTATGGCGAGGCCCATGATCACGCCCACGATAACGATAACGAACATGGCCACGAACAGGCGCAGCCGCATGGCCACGTGCACGGCCCCGATTGCGGGCATGATCACGGGCGCGCGGCCAGTCGCGACCACGACCACGCCCACGATCACGACCACGCGCACGACCCCGCGCACGACCCCGCGCAGGAACATGGTCATGTGCATGGGCCGGACTGTGGTCACGGCCACAAGCCCTGATTCAACCTGCGTGATCGGCCACTGATCGTGAACGACGACCTCGCACTCATCCGCCTGCTGCAACTGGCCAGTCCCGCGCTGCCGGTCGGCGCCTACAGCTATTCACAGGGCCTCGAGGCGGCGGTGGAATCGGGCGTGGTCAGGACGGCAGACGATGCCGAGCGCTGGATCGGCGACATGCTCCGCTATTGCATGGTGCGTCTCGAGGCACCGGTCTGGTGGCACCTGTATGCGGCATGGGAGCGGGGCGACATGGCCGGCGTGAGCGAGTGGAACGAGCGCTTCATCGTCACGCGTGAAACCGCGGAGCTGCGCGCTGAAACCCTGCAGATGGGCTACTCGCTGGCGCGCCTGCTCGGGGACATGGCTGTCGAGGGGGATGGGCTGGAGGCGGGTGCGTTGAAGTCGCTCCAGGCACTCCCTGAAACGGCCTTTCCCACCGCCTTTACCTTTGCCGCTGCGCAATGGCGCATTCCGGCGCGCAATGCCCTCAACGCCTATCTGTGGTCGTGGCTGGAGAACCAGGTCATGGCCGCGCTGAAGGCGGTGCCGCTCGGGCAGACCCAGGGGCAGCGCCTGCTGTCCCGGCTGGGTTCGGAAATTGTGATCAATCTGGATGACATAATCACGACTGACATATATAAAATGAATAATTATTGTCACGGCCTTGCAATCGCATCCAGCACCCACGAAACACAGTATTCACGACTTTTCCGCTCCTGAGGGACCATGAAATGAGTTCCGTACAACCCTTGCGCGTTGGCATTGGCGGCCCGGTAGGATCCGGCAAGACGGCGCTGACCCTGGCGCTGTGCCGCTCCCTGCGCGACAGGTACAACATCGGCGTCGTCACCAATGACATCTATACCGAGGAGGATGCGCAGTTCCTGGTGCGCCACCAGGCGCTGGCGCCCGAGCGCATCATCGGCGTGGAGACCGGCGGATGCCCCCACACCGCCATTCGCGAGGATGCGTCGATCAACCTCGAGGCGGTGGCGCGGCTCAATCGCAGCTTCACCGATCTTGATGTGATCTTCATCGAATCGGGTGGCGACAACCTTGCTGCAACCTTCAGCCCCGAGTTGTCCGACCTTACGCTGTATGTGATTGACGTTGCGGCGGGGGACAAGATCCCGCGCAAGGGCGGGCCCGGCATCATGAAATCGGACCTGCTGGTGATCAACAAGATCGACCTCGCGCCCATGGTGGGTGCATCCCTCGACGTGATGGACCGCGACGCGCGCAAGATGCGCGGCGCCAAACCCTTCGTGTTCTCGAACCTGAAAACCGGGCTCGGCCTCACCACCATCGTGCAATTCATCGAGACCCAGGGCATGCTGCGCACCAAAACCGAGGCCTGAGCGCAAGGCGGTCTATCGAGGTGTCAACCATTCACAGGAGCGATGTCATGACAATGCAGTCAACTCCCGGCAGCCGGGTTATTCAAATGGTCTTGATGGTCGGCGCAATGATGTCGAGTTCCGTCGCCTCGGCCCATCCTCTGCACGGCGCGGGATTTCCGGGGGGATTTGCGCACCCGTTCCTTGGCCTTGATCACCTGCTGGCCATGCTTGCAGTGGGCCTGTGGGCAGTGCAGCTTGGCGGGCACTGGCGCTACCTGCTGCCCCTTGGTTTTGTATCGGCCATGTGCGTGGGGGGCGTATTGGCCGGCATGGCGATGCCAGATGGGTTGACGCTATGGTTGGTTGAATCGCTGGTCGAACCCATGGTTGCCGCATCGGTGCTGGTGCTCGGCCTTCTGATAGTCGCTCGCAGTCGCGCGCGGGCTGCAGGCGTGCTCATCGCAGCGGTGTTCGCATTGTTCCATGGCGCCGCGCATGTCGCGGAACTGCCCTCCGGCATTGCGCTTGGGCCATACGTGGCCGGGTTCGCGGCGGCCACGGTGATGTTGCACGCAGCGGGCGTGGCCATCGGTAGCGCGCTCTCGCGCCTGGGCATGCTGCGACTTGCCGGCGTTCCTTTTCTCCTTGCTGGCACGTGGCTGGCCATGGCTGCGGTTTGACGCACCGCTGAGCAGGGCCAATACAGGGGTGTCCGCCAGGGATTGATTCGCCGGGTAACGGTGCCGCGTCTGGTGGGATAATGCGCAGCAATCATCTGCGCCAAAGCTGCAGGCCTGCTCGCGGCGTTGCGCGGCGTTGCGTGGTGTTGCGTGGTGTTGCGTGGCGTTGCGCGGCGTTGCCGGCTTGCCGTTCCCGTGGCGTCGGCTACGATCCCGGTTGCCTCTCGTTCTGAAGGAATCATTCCCCTTGACTTCGTCAAGCCGAACTCCGCCGCGCGATCTCTTCATCACCATCAGCGTGGGCGTGGTGCTCACCATTCTGACTGCAGTGTCGGTGCAGCTGTCGTCGGCCGAGGCCGAGCGCGAACGCGCGCTCAACTTTGCACTGTCGGTTGAGCGCATTGGCAACGCCGTTCGGGGGACGCTTTCCGACCATTTCGAACTGGTGGAGCGCTGGCGCAATGTGCTGGCGGTGTCGCCCACGCTGAGCATGGCCCAGCTCGACAGCCTGTTCATGGGTTCTCGGCAAAAGCAGCTGTATGCCGGGATCGGGGCGACCATCCTGGCGGTGCCGGCGAAACCGTTGCCGGGCGGGTTGCACCATCCGAAGCCGGGAGAGGCAGAACGACCCTACTCGGTGATGTACAGCATGGGCGAGTCGGAGCAGGGTTCGTTGGCCAGGATCGACCTGGGGGGCAGCGCCGTATTCGCCGAGCTGGAAAGGCGGTCCACCGCGCAGCAAACCCCCGTCTTGCGACGCCTGAAGGAATTCGATGGCCTGGCAGGAGCGGGTCCCGCACTGGTTGTTCCCGTATTGGCGCCCGCCGACCAGGTGGGCTGCTGGATCGTCGTGTGGCTGGACTTCACAAGGATGCTCGAGCGCGTGGGCACGCTGCAGGTCCCGCCGGGATATTCGGTGTCGGTGAAGCATGCCGCGCTGGGTGCTTCGCTGGGTGGTTGGGCAGGGCAAACCGTTGCGCGCCCGGGCAACCCGAGAGTGGTCTCCGGTGTTCCGGAGTCACGCTACTCGACTACGCTGACCAAGTTCGCGGGCGAGACCCTGGAGCTGTCGATCTCCGCCAATGAGGAAAGCCTGTTCGCCGCCGAGTCGGAATGGCCGGTGGCGCTCGGTGTCGGCGGCACAATCATCATCCTGCTGGTAACCATGGGTACGCACGTCCTGCTCAGGCGCAGGCACGAGGCCGGCGAAACGCAATCGCGGCTGGCCGGCGCACTGCTGGCCGGGGAGCAGCGCTTTCGCGACCTGGTGGAAACAACGCCAGACTGGGTCTGGGAAACCGACGCCAACGGGGTGTATACCTACAGCAGCCCGAGCTGCGCCGCCATGTTTGGTTGTGCCCCGGAAGACCTGATCGGCACGCGCGGGGAACTGATCTGGGGGGCGGGCATTCCTGGGCAGGTGTCGGCAGGGGTCCAGTTGCGTATGGCACGGCACCGGTCGGGGCGGCGCATCACCCTGGAGAGCAGTTCGGTGCCGATACGTTCCTTGGCCGGGGAGCGCGCAGGACTGCGCGGCTTCGACCGCGACGTGTCGCGGCGCGTCGCGCTGGAAGAAGAATTGCGCCTGCTGCAAAGCCGCCTGATCGGGGCGACGCAGGCCGAGAGCGTCGGCCAGGCCATGGTGGGCCTCGCGCATGAACTGAACCAGCCGCTCGCCGCAGTGGTGACCTACAACCAGGCGTGCCTGCGCATGATGGAAGCGGACACGCGCATCGACCCCGACATCCGTGAGGCGATGCGCGCCACCGCCTCGCACGCGCTCCTGGCGGCAGACATCGTGCGCAAGTTCCGCGACCTGGTCGGTGGTCGCAGGATTGCGCGCTCGTGGATCCGCATCGATGATGTGATCAAGCACGCAATCGACATCGCATCGACGCGCAAGAGCCGGGAAAGGGCGCGCATCAACGTGAGCATCGATCCGGACTTGCCCGAAGTGTCCGGAGACGCTACGCTGCTGGTGCAGGTGGTGCTGAACCTGCTGAACAACGCCATGGATGCGGTGGCGCGTTCTCGGATCCGTGAAATCACGGTACGGGCATTCAGGCGCGATTCAGGCAAGGCCAGAATCGAAGTGACCGACACCGGCAGCGGCCTCGACGAAGTGGCGCGAACCCAGATGTTCGAGCCGTATTTTACAACCAAGCTGGATGGCGTCGGAATGGGGCTGGCGGTATGCAGGTCCATCATCGAAGCGCACGGGGAGGAAATCAATGCAGATACCACTGACGACGGGAGAGCCGTCTTCTGGTTCACCCTTGAATGCCGCGAGCTCGCACATGCCTGAAGCGGTGGCGACGGAAAAATCTGTGCGCGCGGTGTTCATCGTCGACGACGACGCGGGCATCCGCCGTTCGGTGGGCATGCTGCTCAAGTCGGTAGGCCTCGAGACCGTCGCGTTTGAGAACCCCGCGGCCTTCCTCAAGGCGGAGTTGGACCACGCCGGTTGCATCCTGCTCGATGTGCGCATGCCTGGCATGAGCGGCATCGAAGTGCAGCGGCGGCTCGCCGAAGAGGAAATCGGCATCCCGGTGATTTTCATGACCGGTCATGGCGACGTGGGGATGGCGGTACGCGCCATGCGCCAGGGCGCTTTCGATTTCCTCGAGAAGCCCATCGAGGACCAGGTACTGATCGACAGTGTCCTCGATGCGTTGGCGGTGGACGACGAGCGTCGGCGAACGCTGGCGCAGAAACGTTCGGCGATGGACCTGGTGTCGCGCCTGACGCGGCGCGAGCGGGAGATCGCCGAGCTGCTGGCCAACGGCGGATCGACGCGCGGCATTGCCGAGCAGCTCGCGCTGAGCGCAAGAACCGTGGAAGGCTATCGCAGCCGCATCATGATGAAGCTGGAGATCACCTCGCTTGCGCAACTGGTGCGCGTTCTCGAGGCCTGATCGGGCAAGCTGTCCCGATCAGGGTTGCCCTGCGCGTCGGGGCGGATACTAGGCCTTGATGTCGGCGATGGCGCGGACCACGGCGTCGCCCATTTCCGCGGTGCCGACCAGCGTGGTCCCGGGTTCGGCGATGTCGTAGGTGCGGTATTGCAGCGTTACCGCATCCACGGCGCGCTCGACTGCGCTGGCGGCTCTTTCCTGGCGCAGGGAATAGCGCAACAGCAGCGCTGCCGCGAGTACCGTGGCCAGCGGGTTGACCTGGTTTTTTCCCGCGCGGTGCGGAACGCTGCCGTGCGCGGGCTCGTAAAACCCGAAGCAGCCGCTGGCCTTGCCGCTGGCGCTCACGCGCAGGTCGGCGGACGGGATCATGCCGAGCGAGCCGACGATGGGGCCGCACTGGTCGTTGAATACGCCGGCAAGGAACATGTGATCCACGACCACGACGTCGAAATCGCCGGGCTTGATCAGCAGCAGCCGGCCAAAGGCATCCGGATAGTGATGCTCGACCTCCACCGACGGGTATTCACTGGCCATTTCCATGGCCACCTGTCGCCATAACTGCGAGGTTTCCAGCACGTTGTCCTGGGCGACCACGTCCAGGCGCTTGCGGCGCCCCTCGGCAAGCCTGAAACTGGCGCGCATGATGCGGGCGACTTCGGACTCCTTGTATTTCAGCGTATTGACGGCCGAACGACCGCGGGCGGTTTTGGTCAAGCCGCGTGGCGTCCCCATCCAAAGGCCGGCGGAAATGTCCCTGACGACCACCATGTCCACGCCCGAGGCGACCAGCGCCGGCTTGAGCGCCGAACACGCATGCAAGGACGGAAGCAATCGCGCCGGCCGGAAGTTGACGGTCAGCCCCAACCCCTTGTGCAGGCCGCGCTTGCCGCCCTTGGGGTCCATGGGCTTGTAGGCAGTCGCGCCCGTCACCCCGCCGGTCGCCCCGGTCAGGATGGCGTCGGATGCCTGGCACAGCGCCAGCGTCTCGGCGGGAAAGCTGCTGCCATATTTTTCAATGGCGGCGTTGCCGAAGTAGCCCTGCTGGAAGCGGATGTCGAACCCGAAGCGTTGCGCCGCCGCTGCCAGCGCCTTGCGGCCCTGCTCGGTAATTTCCGGCCCGACGCCATCGCCTGGCAGCAGCGTGATGCAGTAACTTTTCTTCGTCATTGTGTTCCTTCCGCAGGAAATTCGATCAATGCGCCGCGATGGCGGGAAATCTCAGGGCGCCCGACAATGTTGCTGTCAGGCGCCTCGACTAGTTCACTTTCGAATGCGTCGCCATCGGCAGGCAGCACGGCAGCATGTACAGCGCGTGATGCCCCTCGGGCGATCCGGCAACGATGATGTAAATATCCTTCGGGTCTGCGGTCACCAATATGCGATCGCCGTCGAGTTTCCAGTCGCCGGTGTTGATGTTCGAAAACGGCAGCGAGTTCACCGGGATTTTCGATCGCTCCCACAATTCCAGTTGCACATCGGCGCGGCGCATGCCCTTGTTGGCGAACAATTCGGCATAGCGCGGCGTGATGACGAAGGTCGGGTTGCCCTTGGACCACCAGACGCCGGTGCTGATGGTCTGCATGGCGTGGCCCAGGTGATTGAGCAGGTTCTCGGCCGTGGTGCTTCCCGATTCGGGGACCACATCGACGCATCCCTCGATGCCGAGCACAGTCACGACGCTGTCTTCGCGCTGGTAGCCCTGCCACACGTGCAGGGGTTCCCAGGGGCTGCCTGCTTCGTCCTCGGCCAGCACGAAGGTGTACTTGGCCGGGTTGCCGAACGTCGCCGTGTCGGCCTCGCCGATGCCGCCGATGTTCCTTAGAACGAAGCGGATGGCGCGCCCGATCGGACCGTTGCCGCCCGGGCCCGGGCTCATGGCCTCGCGACCCCAGCGCACATTGGCGGTCAGCCGTGCCGGGCCGTTGACAACGGCCAGCGGCGCGAGGGGATTGGTAGTGACTTGCACCAGGTGCAGCCGGAACGGCTCCTTCAGCAGCGCCCGCACGGCGGCCACAACCACCGGCAGGTGCTCCGGTTCGCAGCCCGCCATGACGGCATTGACCGCAATCAGGCCGACGGTGGCAAGGCCGCCCTGCGGCGCCACATGGCCGATGATCTCGTCTGGGCGCATGCCGGATGCGGCGATGAACTCATCCACGCGCTCCTTGGTGGGGAGGTGGATCGGCAGGCCGTCCGTCCAACCGCGATCGCGCAGCAGGCGCTCCAGTTCCCGGGGCGATTCGTGCGCAATGTCGATGGTTTTCATTCGGGACTTTGCATTCATGGTTTGGCGCCCCCGGACATAAGGCCGGCACCGCCGCGCGGGAACTGCATCTCGACGTCGCCCAGCAGCAGTTGCGCCACGCGCTCGGCTTCGGCATCCAGTTCAGGTCCCGTGATCACATCCACATCCTCGCGCACCACCATCAGGCCGGCGTGCTTCGCCCCGTAGGCGCGGTTGGACACCTTCGCCACCGTCTCGAATTGCGGAATGGTGAGCACGACCACGGGCATGCCGGTGTTGTCGATCCTGGCGGTGGCATGGCAACTCCATGCCGTGCAGCTTCCTCAATTGCCCAGGCCGACCACCGATGCCTCCACCTTGCTGGCGATGTCGGCGATCAGAGCGTCGTCGGGGGCACCATCCTGGTAGTGCTTGCTCCAGCGAATGACGTCGCGGGCGCCGCGCGCACGCAGGTGCCACTCCAGCGCATCGCCGAATCTCTTCAGCTTGCCGTTGTCGACAATGCCGATCACCTTGCCGGTGGGGAACCTGACTCCCTCGCTTTTCCTGGCGGCGAGCGCGGGATCGACGAGCCATACATCGGGGATGGGCGAGTACAGCGTGGTTTTGGCCATGCAACCTCCGGTCATCCGAATGGGATTGATGTTTGCATGCCAGGGATGGCGCGTCAACGAATGCCTGTCGAATGTCTGTGCGCGTGGCCAACGACATCGTCGACCAGATCATCTCTGAGCTGGGCAACGTGAAGATCTCGCCCGCGCACAGGGGCGGCGAGCACAAGCCGCGCGAGGTCGTGTTCCGTGGATCCATTGACGAAGTCAACGCGCATTTCTACGATCAGCAGTGGACTGAAGGCCTGCCGGTCATACCGCCCACGCTCGAGCGTATCGATGCCTTCATGCAGCACACCCGGCGCAAGCCGGAGGAAGTCATCGGCGTGCTGTTGCCGGAGCGGCGCGAGGCCACGGTGTGGAATGTGGCGGTGAATGGCGTGATGTCGGGCTGCCTGCCCGAATACATGCCGGTGCTGCTGGCGCTGGTCGATGCCGTCGCCGATCCGGAATTCCGCATCGAGGACCATGGCAGCACGCCCGGATGGGAGCCGCTCATTGTCATCAGCGGGCCGGTGACCCAGGCGCTCGACTTCAACTTCGGCACCGGCGTCATGCGCGCGGGGCGTCGCGCCAATACCGCCATCGGCCGCTTCCTTCGTTTGTACACGCGCAACATCGCCGGCCTGCGCATTCCGCCGGGCGAGACGGACCGCGCCGGCATCGGCAATCCATTCAATGTCGTCATCGCCGAAGCCGAGGATTTCGTTCGCTCCATCGGCTGGCCCACCTACGGCATGGAGCGGGGACTGAAGGAGGGCGAGAGCGGCGTGACGGTGCAAAGCATGATCGGCGCCAGTGCGCCGATGGCCGGCCACGGCTCGGAGGGCAACGACCTGCTGGGCTACCTCGACCCGATGGCCGACGTGTTCGGCAAGGCCATTCTTGGCTACTGGGTGCACACGGCGGTGGCGTTTGCCCACTGGGACCCGTTGATCATCATGAACCCGCAGATCGCCAAGCTGGCCGCCGACAAAGGCTGGAGCAAGAACGACATCCGCAACTACCTCTACGAGCGGGCGAAGATTCTGGCCCGCGACGTCGAATTCCGCGGTCGCTTCGTGAACATCGATCTTGCGTCGCAGCTGGAAAAGGGCATCGTCCCGGCGGCCTATGGGACTTCGAAGGACCCCGACCGGCTGGTGCCCTGTTTCTACACGCCGGAGTCGATTGGCATTGTGATTGCGGGAAACCCTGCGACGACATGGCAGCGTGGCTACATGAACAACCACGAGCAGGGCGCGGCGGTGACGAAGAAGATTGCGTGGGGCAGGGTTGATCTGTTTGCGGTTGCAGAAGGAATATTGCAATCGTTCCAACCGGCCATAGCAGAACTACCGAAATGGCCCCTGAAGCGGGGGAGTTTGAAGGGCGTGGTCTTGTCACGGCGCCCTCAATTGCCAAAAGACTTTAGTCCTTATCCTCAAGCAGCGTCCGCAACGCTTCAATCTGCACCGCGCTAAGTGAGCCGCGTTCGATGGCCAGTGGCAGCGTCAGCCGCGTTAGTTGGCGAAACAGTGCGACCTGCGCATCGCCCACCTGCGCGATGCCCTCCAGCTGGCGGCGCACGGTGCCGGCGTCGCCGCGCGACACCGGCCCGGCAAGCCCGTGCGCCAGGCCATCGTGCTCAATGGCGGCGATGGTGCCTTTGAGCAGCGGCAGCAGGGCGCGCACGGCGGCCTCCCGATCCTTGCCGAAGGATTCCCACACCGCGCTGGCCTCGAGCAGCAGCGCGTTAATGAACTGGGCGCCGTAGCTGCCGGTGGCGTGATAGCGGGCGCGAGCGCCCTTGGGCAAGGCGAATGGGCGGCAGCCGATCGCCTTGGCCAGGTGCTCCAGTGTCGAGAACAGCTCAGGCTCCGCCTCCAGCGCAACGGTGCATCCGGGAAGTGTCGCAAGCGCGACTTCAGGGTCGGTGAATGTCTGCAGTGGGTGGAACCCGCCGATCGCAGCACCGGCTTCGAGGGCGGGAGACAGGACCGCAATTTCCGTGGCGCCGCTGCAATGCACCGCAGATTGACCCGGACGCCAGCGCAGCTGCGCTGCCACCGATGCAATGGCGTCATCCGGTACTGCGATGAACACAAGATCGCCCAGATCGACTGCTGCCTGCATTCCGATCGTGCTGCAACCCGGGATTCGGGATGCCAATGCCTGTGACTTGTCACGGTTGCGGCTGGTGATGGCCTGCACAGCGATGCCGTTGGCGTGCAGCGCCAGCGAGAGGCCAGTCGCGAGACGACCTGCACCGATGAATACGATCTTGCTTGTGGATAACCCGCTGTTCATGGAATTTGCGAAGTTGTTCGCGGCCGGCCAACTGGCCGCGCGAATCATTGTAGCGGCGTGAAGCCGGTCTTTTTTAAAATTCAACATAAACAACAAAACTTAACATAGACTGCGAGCATCAAAATTATAGAGAATAACGCGACTGCTTTGATTGAGTGTCGGGAGGGGGGGGGCGTACACTCAAGTGCAGCCTTCCTCGGCAAGGAGGCAATGAATGGGCAAGAATGAATGCTGGAGCTACCATGATTGCCATGCTTGGGTGGTTCGACTAATAACGAGAACGACAATTCAGAGGATGGAGCACTGCATGAATTCGACGCGGGTGAATATTTTTCGCGCAGTAGTGACGGTATCGCTTCTTCTATTGCTAGGGGCAGGCCATGTTGCGCAGGCCCAGCAAGCTGAAGTTGCGCGCGCCCAGGAGCTGTTGAACCAGGGCAAGCCTGCACAAGCCTACGACTACCTGCTGCCGTTCGAGGACAAGTTCGCCGGCAACGTGGAGTTCGACTATGCGCTGGGAGTGGCGGCGCTGGATTCCGGGAAGTCCGACAAGGCGACGCTCGCTTTTGAGCGCGTGCTGGCAGTGAACCCGAACTTTGCCGGTGCCCGCCTGGACATGGCGCGCGCCTACTTCCAGCTGGGTGATGCCGAGCGGGCCAAGACGGAATTCCTTGCCGTAAGGGAACAAAACCCGCCACAGCAGGCGCAGACGGTGATCACGACCTATCTGGATGCCATCGACAAGATCGAGCGCGCCAAGAAGCGCACGCTGCGCGGCTATGTCGAGTTGCAGATCGGCAACGATACCAACGTGAACAACTCGGGCTCGCAGGCCAACATCGCGGTGCCGGCGCTGGGCGGACTGACCTTCACGCTGAACCCGACCAACCTGAAGCGCGGCGACAGCTTCAAGGCGGTGGGTGCGGGCGCGGAATATACCTACCAGTTCACGCCGGGCCTGGGGGCCTTTGTGGGCGGTGACTTTCGCCAGCGCATGAACTTCACCCAGGATACGTTCGACAACGGCAGCGTGGACATGCGCGGCGGGGTGTCTGTGGGCGAGGCGACCAACCAGTTGAAGATCGCCGGGCAAAGCGGTCGCTACACGCTGGACAATGACCTGAGCCGGCGCTCCGAGGGCATGTCGGGCGAGTGGAAGTACACCATCGACCCGGCCAACCAGTTGAGTGCGTTCAGCCAGTTCTCGCGCAACCGCTTTACCAGCGCAGCCAACATGGTGAACAACTTCAATTCATCGACCACTGGCCTGGGCTACCTGCGGGTGCTGGGCGACGGGCAGGCGGTGCTGCTGGCCAACTACCTGTTCGGCAAGGAGCGCGACCCGTCGGGCCGCGCCGACGGCGCCAAGCGCTCGGAGGGATTCCGCATTGGCGGGCAGCTGGTGCTGCGCGAGGACATGGACCTGTTTGCGGTGGCGACCAACCAGCGCGCGCATTACGAGCGGCAGAACACGGCGTTCCTGGCCTTCCGGCGCGACGACCAGCGCGACCTCTCGCTGGGGGTGAATTGGCGCTTCGAGAAGGACTGGACGCTCAAGCCGCAGTGGACGTACTCGAAGAACATCTCGAGCATCCCGATCTACGCCTATGAGCGCAACGAGATCTCGCTCACCCTGCGCCGCGACCTCAGTTTGTAGGCATCGAGTCGTTTGGTCGCCATCATCCGGAGCCGTGACTTATGACCGCTCCCGCGCATGGCACCGATTGACCCCAGGGTGCGAAATGTCTAGCCTGAAAAAAGAAACCCATTCCCCGATCGGGGTATCGCCTTGAAAGCCGGAGACACCATGTCGACATTCCTGAGAATTCTATCCGTGGCCGTATTCGCATTGGCGGCAGTGTCTGCGCGAGCGGAGATCGGCACCGTGCAATTCGCCATTGGCGATGTGCGATTGACTACGGCGCAGGGCACGCGCGTCATTGCCAAGGGCGACCAGGTGAACGAGGGTGACACGCTCATCGTCGGCAGCGGTTCGGCGCAGATCAAGATGGTGGACGGGGGGTACCTCGCGGTGCGTCCGGACACGCAGATGAAGTTCGATGAGTACAAGTGGGCGGGCAAGGAAGACGGCAGCGAACGCGGCCTGTTGTCGCTGGTGCGCGGCGGATTCCGCAGCATTACCGGCGCCCTTGGACGCATCAACAAGGGAAATTTCAAGATCAACACCCCAACGGCGACGGTGGGCATTCGGGGCACCGATCACGAGATTATCTACATTCCCCCCGGCACGGTTTCGCTGGCGCCCATGCCGGCAATGCTGGCGCAGGCCGGATTGCAGCTGGATGTCGCGCCGCTGTTCATCGGGCAGCAGGAAACGCTGGTGCCGATGCTGCTGGCGCAGGCGGGTCCTCCGGGTGGCGGATCGGGTGGCGGACTGTCGAGTTTCGCCAACACCACGTTGGTCAAGAACAACGTGGGTCAGTCCACGATCCAACAACGAGTCGGGGGCGTCGGCGTCGGCGTTCCTCTCCCCGTTAGCCCGAACCAGATCGGTGTCGTGCGGCTTGGGCAGGCCCCAAGCATCCTTCCTCCAGGCGTCGGGACCAACTTGGTCCGGGCGACACCACCGCCGGGGTCGAAGCCAGCGGCCCCGCCAGCAGGGGGGGCGGGCGGGCAGCAAGGCGGGCAACAAGGCGGGCAACAAGGGGGAGCGCAAGGCCAGCAGCAACAGCAACAGGGTGCTGCGCCCGCACAGGCTGGCGAATCGACGGCCACGGCCGCCGCGCCTGCCCAGCAGCAGGCTGCAGCACCAGCGCAGCAACAGGCCGAACCGCTCCGAGCCTCCGTCGTCGACAGCCCGACCCAGGTTGCCACCGCATCCCAGACAGCAACGCAGTCGTCGGTCACCTCCCCCATGGCCACGACTTCCGTCGTCACGGTCACCCCGGTCTCCGCCGGTGGCGGCAGTTCGTCTTCTTCATCGTCAACCAGCACCACCACGGCAACCACCACGCCGATCGTACTGACAAGCTCATCCGGATTGACCGTCAATACGACGTCGAACACCGTGGTGACCTCCACAGGGACCGCGGCGCCCATTTCCCAGGGCGCATTTGCCAGCCAGGCGGACACTGCCGCTGCGGCAGCTGCCGCTGCAGCAGCCTCCCTCAGCACGCTGGTGACGAATTCGGGCGGACTTGGATCGTTGAATCTGCCGACAGAAGTCACCGCAGCCTCGACCGCGGTGACGGCGGCGCAAACGGCATTCAACAGCGCCAATGCGCTGACGATCAATACCGCTACCCCGAACACGACGGCGGCCAGCGCGCTGGCAACGACCAATGCGGCCAATGCTGCATTCGCCGCCAACGGCGCTTTCGCCGATGCCACGCTGGCAACCCCGGCCAAGAACAATGTGATTAACGCCAACACGGCGGTGCAATCCGCGGCCAGCACCATCACCACGCTGGCGAACTCGCTGGGCGTCGCCAAGCTAGTGAGCGGCAGCACGCTGTCGCAAGTCAACTCCGCCATGACCGCGGCGAATACCGCGCTGACAACGTACACGCCGTTGGCGACCGCGCTGGGCGTCCCGACGACAACCCCGGCGCAGGGCCTGCTCACCATGGCGCAAAACGCTGCCACGGCGGCGGCCACTGCAGCAGCGCAGGCCAAGGTATTCCAGGACGCCGGCAACTTCACCAGCGCGCAGGCGCAACTGACCATCGCCCAGCAGCAGCAGACCATCGCGGTGAATGCGCTTGCCGCCGCCGCCCCCATCATCTCCGGAATTGGTTCCGCGCAGGCCGCCAAGGCGGGTGCCGGCGTTTCGACCGACACCACGGCTTCCCAAACCGTTTTTGGTTACGCCAATGATGCGCAGTCCTATGCTGCATCGGCCGCCACGGACACCACGGCGGTCAACACACAGGCGGCCATCGTTGCCGCCCAGGCGCCGATTGCGCAATACAGCAACCCGGCAGTGGCCGCGCCGCCCAATGGTTTTGGCTTCTTCATCGCGGGCAGGAAGACCAGCGGTGCCGGTGTGGAAAACGTGTTCGTGAACAACAAGAATACTGTTGCCGGCAGCAACCTTGTGCTTGACGGCGCCAAGAACCTGGTCAATGTTCGCGTCGCCGAAGAAATCGATGCCAAGGGCTTCAACTTCACCGACACCACCACCGACACCAAGACCACCCCGTTTCCGAGCCGCTACGTGAAATTTGCCGGGGGCACCGCCAATGAAACCTTCAAGGCAGCCGACAACAGCATCTACATCGGTCGCTGGCAGGGCGGTACCCTGGACATCTACTCTGACACTGGCACGTCGGGCGGCAATACGCTGCTTGAGTCCATTGCGCTCGGGTCGCGGAGTGCCAGCTGGATGGTGTTCCAGTATCCGGCACTGAATTTGGTCCAGAAGCTCATCGGCACGACCAACTATGCATTGGTCTCCGCAACCAAACCGAGCGACTCCTTTGGCAACGTCGGCACGCTCAATTCGGCGTCGATTGCGGCAGATTTTTCCGCGCAGACCGCGAGCGCGAACGTGAATCTGTCGTTCACTGGGGCGCGAGTGCTGACGCTGAATGCGCAGACGCCTAGCGTACCGATCAACAATAATGGTTTTTTCTCAGACTCGCTCTCAGGTGCCTTGGCCCCAACGATCACTTGTACGGGGGCGGGTTGCGTGGTTCCGAACCCGGCTGGTGGCAGCACGGCGGGAACGTGGAATGGCGGCATCACCGGCGGCTTTGGCGCTGCCAATGCCTACGGCGGTGCGCTGGGCTACAACTTCATACCCAACCTGGGCGCCGTGCCGGCGAATACGCCCAATGGCGACAATATCCAGGGCGTCGCGGCAATGAGCGCGACTGCGCCAACTGTCGGTGGTAATCCGACTGCAGTCGGTAGCACGGGCAGCTTCCGCAGTTCAATCATATATCCGGTATCCATATCGAACGGCGAGGTTTTCCTGGAATCGACGGGCAGAACCGCCGTGGCAAATACCGCGCTGATTCGTGATGCCAGCGGCAATCTTGTTCGCGTCAATGGTGACACGTGGAATATATTCAACGGCAGTGCAGGGGCGGCCACGCAGTGCACCGGTGTGGTTACGCAGTGCTTGAACAGCACACCGTCAAATGCCAGCACCACTGCCATTGTCTCCATGGGCGGCGGTACGGTGCCCAGCCTTGGTGTCGGCTTCAATGCCAATGGAGACAAGGCGGCGACGGCCACCCTGACTGAAACCTACGCCGACACGACCAACGGCATCTCCTTCGGACGCTACTTGGGCGGGGCGGTGAACGCCTCGACGGTGACGGGCACCTTCATGGATGTGTTGACCAATCTGGGTAGCAACAGCGTGATCTGGAACACCCGTGAAGTACCTTCGGCGATACCAATCGTAGGCGTGTTCCACTATTTGCCGACCTTCGGCACAGCGCCTGTGGATTCGCTTGGCAATGTCGGGTCGTTGAACCGCGCCCGGCTGGACGTTAACTTTGCCACGCAGCAAGTCAACCCTGAAGTCAGCATCACCATGAACAGCCAGCTTGTCTTGCGCGCACGGGCGGCAAACGTGCCCATCACCAGCAGCGACTTTGGATTCAATGTTGCAACCGGTGTGGGTGGCGGAGGGTTGCAAGTATCGTGCGTCGGAACAAATTGTGCGCCGCCCCCGGTCGGTTCTACCAATACTTACGGGTATGGCGGTCGCATTCAGGGGGGGCTGGCAGGCGACAATTCCGCGAACGGCGCATTTTTCCGGTACACCTTCAATAACTACTACACCAGCGGAATGGCTGTCGGTGCGACGGGGGGAATTCCGTCCGGCACGCAGGCATCCACCACCATCAACAACAACTTCATCAACGGCATGGTCGCCTTCAACAAGGGGCCGGAGGCAGCACCAGCAGCCACGCCCGGCGTGGTGTACTCGACTGCATTCTTCGCCTGGCCGGGAACATCCACCACAACGCCGACGGCGCTTTCCTACACTTTTGGAACCAATGACAACTTTGTGGTGAATACCCTGCCCCAGGGAACGGGTACTGTTGACGCGCAGGGCAACTTTCTTTCGGTGACCGAGTACGACCCCAACAACACGACGCCTAACTTCATTAAAATCAATGGCACGCCGACGCCTGTGTCAGCAACACCGGTGACGACTGGCAACGGCATCGTATTCGGCCGCTACGCTGGGCAGACTGTCTCGCAAGGGCAGGCGGGAACCGGAACGCCGCTGACCATCGACGGAAACCTCGCTGGACTGGGATCGTTCGGCACGACGAGTAGCAGCCCCACGACGCTGGCCAAGAGCATTGTCGGCGCCTTGCAGTGGATCCGCGGACCGGAGCTGTGGCCCTTCTATGTGAGCAGCATCCTGCAGGGAACTGCCTCTTATCCGATGATTGCCGCGTCCCCGGCCACAGACCAGAACGGGATTACCAGTGGCACGGCGCTGGGTGGCGGTACAGCAACCTTTGGCATCAACTTCGACAAGCAATCGGTTAGCATCGGTCTGTCGAACATCCAGGTGCCGGCCAATGCCGGTGCCGGCAGCATGGCAAGGACTTGGAATGCCACGGCAAATAACATCGCTCTCAATGGTGACGGCCAGTTCAATGCGTCGAATACGAGTGGGACGAACCCGCTGGCTGATCGCAGCCTGACGGTGACCGTCACGACCTCGGGCGCCACTTCCACGGCACAGTCTGCGTTTGGATCGATTGGCGGCGCCTTGAGCGGGAGCGGCGGCAGTGGCACCAGCGCGAGCGGTGCGTTTCTCTCGTATGCCTTTGGCGCCAGTGACGCGAACAACAGCGGTAGCCACGAGCACGTCAATGGCGTGGTGGCGTTCGGCAGCCCGACCTTCACCGCCAATGCGGGAGGTAACGGCGGCTACGGCGGTACCTCCGCACTCGCAACGCAGCCCTACCAGATTCGCCTCGGCACCTCAGGCACCACGGCGGGATTCGATGCGACGACCGGCATCGTCCGGGCAGCTCCAACCTCAATCTCCGACCGCGCGTTCGCCATCAACACCTCAAGCCTTGTCGGGATAAACGGCGAGGTGATCGATCCGGGCAGCGTCAAGTACAACAGTTCGAACCAGCCGGTCGCTTTTGACGCGGTCAGCAGGGTGGTGTCGGGCAGCAGTTGCTCGACGGCCGGTTCGAACTGCTATACGAATGAAATACCAACATACGTGTCTTACAGTACCTCGGCGCTCACCACGGCCGCTGGATTTGCCGTGCCAGCCGTAGCGAGCGCTGCGACAATTGCCGATTTCGGTCGTGACGCCACGACCGGTGCCAGCTGGGGCCGTTACACCGGCGGCAACTTTGTGGTTGTGGACCGCATTACCGGCACCGTCCTGAATGCCGGCGCTGAGTTCAGCGCCGGCAACAACCGTCACTTCCTCTACTCGGGCGTGCAATCCGGGCCGACGGTGCTGCCGGTGAGCGGGACGGCGACCTACAGTTTCGTCGGTGGCACCAATCCGACCGATAACGCGTCCTCCGGCAATTTCGTGGGCACGCTCAACTCGGCCACGTTGGCGGCGAACTTCACTGCCAAGACCGTGGATGTCGGCGTGAATGCGACCGTGAACGGCAATACCTGGGCCGCCTCCGCTACCGGGGTTGCCATCCAGAAGGGCGTGTATTTCGAGGTGAGTCGCGAAAAAGGTACTGGCGCCCTCGGGCTGGCCTGCACGAATACCGGCGGTGCCTGCTCGGGAACACTGTCCGGAAAAGTTGCCGGCGGCTTCGTTGGCACCACGGGTCAGGGCGCGGGGATGGCTTACACCTTCAACTCGTCGACCTTCACTGGCAGCAATATCACCGCGGTGGGCCAGACGGTCACAGGTGTGGCGGTGTTCAAGCGCTAGTGCCGGTCACTTCTTCCCCATCAAAGCCCCGCGGCAACCCCGCGGGGCTTTTTCATTGCATCGGCACTTCGTCACGCTGCGCGCGTGACCGCGCAGGGGCGCTGAAAGCCCCGGTGTAGAATCTGGGAATTCCCGATGTCCCCGATGTCCCCGATGTTCTCGATGTTCTCGATGTCCCTTGTGCGCCTGGACCTCATGCCGTTGCCGTTTTCCCCTGGTCTTCACCTTCTTTGTACCGTCTTGTTGGTGCTGGCGTGCGCTACGGGAATGCCCACTCAGGCCGCAGCCCCGGTCGAAGAGCGCTCCCACCGCACCGATCCGCTCGAAGACGCCCAGCAGCGGGTCGAATATGCACGCCGGCAGGCCGAGGCCGCCGATGCGCAGGTACAGCAATCAGAGCGCAGCCTGCGCGAGGCCGAGGTGGCGCTGACGGCGTTGCAAAAGGAGGCCGAGACAGCGCGTACGCGTCGCGATCAGGCCAGGAAGCAGGCTGAGGCAGCGCGTGCCAAGGCTGCAGAAACAAGGAAGGTCCACGCGCGGGAAGCCGCGGCCTTCGACCAACTTCGCCGCGCCGAAGCCCAGCGTACGCCAAAGAAGTAGTCGGACATCCAGGGAACCGCATGCGCAATCGTCGGGTATTGATCGCTCGCAATTCCGCATCGGCCCAATCAGCCCGGGTGGGCACAGCGCGTTATGGCATTGCTTGCGCGAGCACGGCAATGCTGGTTATCGCCGCGCTGGCGTCCCTCACGCCAGTTCAGGCGTCGGCGCAAGGCAGTTCCCCGTCGCGCAGCGCGGTGAAATCGGTGACCACCACGCTGGTCAGCTCCGGTGCCTACAAGGAATGCTTCAGCCTGTCGCTGCAGCAGAAGCTGCGCTACTGGTATCGCGCCGAGGGCGCGGTGGATTTCAACATCCAGTATGTCGAGGGCAAGGAAACGCTCTATCCCGTCAAGAAGGACAAGGTTGCCATCGGCTCCGGCACCTTCCAGCCCAAGGTGGCGCAGGACTACTGCGTGGTATGGACCAATACCGCCAAGCGCCCGGCGACCCTGACGTTCGAATTTGCGCGCGTCAGCAGTTGACACGATGGAGATCAGATTGAAATTTTGCCTGTTGCAACGCGTATTGCCTGCAGCCGTATGCTGCCTGTCGCTTCTCATCGGATCGCCCGTGTCAGCGCAGGCTCAACCCGCGCCGGAGCGCTACAACACCGTTGAGCTGCAGGCCGAGGCCCAGCGCGAAGTCGCCAACGACACGTTGACCGCCACGCTCTACGCCGAGGCCAGCGACGCCAGCGCCGCGCAGGTGGCCACCACACTCAACCGCGCCTTGAACGAAGCCATCAGGCTCGCCGGCGAGGTGAAGGCGGTGCGGGCGCGCTCCGGCAACAACCAGACCTATCCGGTGTACGACCGCGCGCAGAAACTCACCGGCTGGCGCGGGCGCGCCGAAATCCGCATCGAGAGCCGCGATTTCCAGGCTGCGCCCGCGCTGGTGGGGCGCCTGCAGGCGAGTCTGCAACTGGCCTCCATGCAGTTCAGCATCTCCACCGAGGCGCGCAAGGCGGTCGAGAACGAGCTCGTTACCGAAGCCATCGGGGCATTTCGTGCCCGCGCCGACATCGTGCGCCAGGCGCTGGCGGGAAAGAGCTATCGGCTCAAGCGCCTCGCCATCAACACCGGCGGCTTCGTCGCGCCGCGCCCCATCATGGCGCGCGCGCTGGCCGCGGCGTCGGCGGAGGTGGTGGCACCGCAGTTCGAGGGCGGCATGAGCCAGGTGACGGTGACGGTCTCGGGTACGGTCGAGATTGAGTGAGGCGCATGCAGCGAAGGCGCCACCGGCGACGCTGAGATCGGCCGCCTCGGCGGTATGGGTCACCGCCGGCCTGCACGCCCTGTGCACCATGACCACGGCCGCGCCGGGCGTGCTGGCGCCGGTGGCGGCGCGCGATTTCGGCCTGCCGGTGTCGCAGGTGGGCGTGATGATCGCGCTGCATTACTTCGCCACCGTGCCCTCGGGGCTGGCCAGCGCCGCATTGCAGGCGCGCTACGGCGCGGTGCGCGTGCTGCAGATGTCGGCCATCGGCGTGGCCATGGCGATCCTCTCCTGCGCGCTGGCCGGCTTTCTTGCCATTGGCACCGACCTGCCTGCAACGGCCGGCTGGATCTTCGCCGCCTGGCTGCTGGCAACCGGCGTGATGTACGGCACCGGGTACGGCCTGATCAACCCGGTGAGCGCCAATGTGCTGTTCCACGCCACGCCGGTGAAGCTGCGCTCGGCGGCGTTCTCCATCAAGCAGACGGCGGTGCCGGTGGGCTTTGGCCTTGCCGGCCTCGTCATTCCGCTGCTGCTCACGCAGATGCGCTGGCAGTGGGTGGCGGTGACTCTGGCGTGCGTCCTTGTCGCGGCGGCAGTGCTGCTGTTCGGAGCGCGTCTTTATACGCCGCCCGTTGCGACGACCGGTGGCGGGCTCTTGCGCTGGGGCGACTTCATCGGTCCGGTGCGCGACGTGATGCACGATCCGCTGATGCGCCGTCGCGCAATGATGGCGGTGGCGTACTCCGCCACCCAGACCGCGGTTACCGTTTATCTCGTGACCTTCCTCAACCTTGAAATCGGCATGACGCTGCTTGCCGCAGGTTCGGTGATGGCCATGTCGCAGGCGGGCGGTGTGACCAGCCGCATCCTGCTCGGCATTTCCGCCGACCTGTGGATGAAGCCGCGCATCCAGCTGGCCGCAGCCGGCATTGCCACGGCGGTGTGTTGCCTGGCCATGATCGCCATCACGCCGCAGTGGCCGCCCGCGGCGATCACGGCGCTGTGCGTGCTGTTCGGCACCTTGTCCTTTGCATGGAATGGCGTGTTCCACGCCGAGACTGCGAGCATCGCGCCAGCGGGCCAGATCGGCCGCGTCACCGGGGGCATGCAGGTGTTTGTCTCGGCGGGGGCCATGGGCGGCCCGGCGCTGTTCTCGCTCATCCTCGCGCTGACGGACAGCTTCGCAGTGGCCTTCTTCGTGCTGGCCCTGCCGACCCTGGCGGTGGGCTGCATGTTCCTCGCGCCTGCACACGAGCGCATCGTGCAGCGCGCGGCGCAATGAGAAAGCTCGGCCAGCGCCTGGTCCCCGGCAGTATCGCCGCGGCAGCCTTCGCGGCCATCTTCACCCAGTTGCTGCACCTGACCCTCACCCTGGTGACGGCCATTCCCGGCGTGCTTGCCCCCGTGGCGGCCAAGGCCTTCGGCGTGCATCCCGGGCGCGTGGGCGTGCTGGTGGCACTCACCTTCATCATTGCCATGGCCGCCAGCCTGGCGACCCCCGGGGTGCTGGCGCGCTGGGGCGCGGCGCGCGCCTGCCAGGCTGTGGCGGCGGGATCGGCGATCGGCCTCTTCGCCATGGCGGCCGCGGGCTACGGGGCGCAGTGGGCCAGCGACACCGGCGCCATGCCCGCGCCGGTATTCATCGCCTTGCTGTTCGTATCGGCGCTGGCGCTCGGCGTGCCCAATGGCATGATCAATCCGATCAGCTCGATGATCCTGTTTCGCGCCGTGCCGGCGAACCTGCGCGCGTTCTTCTTTTCGGTGAAGCAGACCGCCGTCCCCGGCGGCTACGCGGTCGCGGGCCTGCTCGTGCCATCGCTGTTGCTGGTGATGAGCTGGCAGGCCGCGCTGGCGGCGCTGGGGCTGGCTGCCATCGCCTGGCTGCTCTTGACCATGGTGGTGCATGTCGAGGTCTCGCCGGAAGCCGCGCGCGGCGCGCCGGCGGCCACCCGCGCCGGCAGGATGCGGGCGTTCCTCGAGCCGATCCGCACGGTGTGGAAGCGGCGGGCCATGCGCGAAATGGCGCTGGTGTCGATGGTCTATTCCATGAACCAGACGGTGATGGCGTCCTACCTGGTGTCCTATCTGAACCTGGAGATCGGGCTCTCCCTGGTGCTGTCGGGCGCCATCTTCGCGGCCCTGCAGTTCACCGGGATGTTCGGCCGCATCGTGTGGGGCCTGTCGGCGGACCTGTGGGTGAAGCCGCGCACGCAGCTCGGGCTTCTGGGCGCGGCCGGCGGCGTGTGCGGCCTGACGGTGTCCCTGTTCACCCCGGCATGGTCGCAGGCGGCGATGCTGGCGGTGTGCGTGTGTTTCGGCCTGACGGCGGTGTCGTGGAACGGCATCTTCCTGTCCGAAGTGGCGCGCCTGTCGGCCAGGGACGACATGGGCGCCATGATGGCGGGCACCGGCGTGTACAACAACCTGGGGGCGCTGTCGGGGCCGGGGCTGTGCTCGCTGCTGGTGGCCTACTCGGGCATTTACGCGTTGGGTATCGCCGTATTCGCCGTTGCGCCGCTCATCCTCGGCGCCTACCTCGTCCTGACGCGGTCGCCCGAATGAGCCGCGCGGCCGCGCCGGCCGACGAACCGAACCTGCACACGGCCACGCACGCCACTGCGGTGATGTTTGCGCTGCATGCCCTGTGCTATATGGCCATCTCGGTGCCGGCAGTGATCGCGCCGGTGGTGGCGGGCGATATCGGCATCGATGCCTCGCGGCTGGGCATACTGGTGGCAACGAACTACCTCTTCATCATGCTGGCGGGGCTTTCCTGCGGGCTGCTGATCGCGCGCTACGGGACCATGCGCGTGTGCCAGGGCAGTGCGGCGCTGAGCGGGCTGGGCTTGCTCGCCGCCGCGGCGATCGGCGCGGGAGTGCTTGCCGCCACGCGCTGGTGGGGCGTGGCCATGCCCGGATCGGTGCTGGCCGTGGTGTTCGCGGCGCTGTTGTTCGTCAGCGTATCCGCGCTCGGCTTCGGCATGGGCCTGGTCAATCCGGTGAGCTCGCAGGTGCTGTTCGTGTCCGTTCCGCCACGCCATCGCAGCCTGGTGTTCTCCATCAAGCAGATGGGTTCTCCCATCGGCACGGCGGTGGCGGGCCTGCTCATTCCGTCCTTGTTGCTGATGACGGCGTGGCCGGTTGCGCTGCTGGTCGTGTCGGTGCCGGCGCTGCTGTTCGTGCTGCTTGCGCCGCGCATGCCGGCCTACATGTCGCGCTACGAGCAGGGCGGCACTGCCGCCGGCGGGGCGGGCGTGCCGGCACGGCTTCGCCTGTCCACCTTCGTCGAGCCGGTGCGCATCATGTGGCGCGCGGCGAACCTGCGCGAAATGGCCCTGGTGTCGACGTTGCTGGCGATGAACCAGATGAGCGTGAGCGCCTTTCTCGTCACCTACCTGACGCTGGAGGTCGGCCATTCGCTGGTGACGGCGGGCAGCCTGTTTGCCGTGACCCAGCTCGCCGGCCTCATCGGCAGGGTGGTGCTCGGGCTGACTGCGGAGCGGGTGTTCTCGCCGCGCCGCCAACTCGGCCTGCTTGGCGTCATCGGCGGCGCCAGTGCCATACTGCTGGGCATGGTCGATGCCCACTGGTCCTATATTTCACTGGCGTCATTGTGCGCGCTGTTCGGCGCAACCTCGCTGGCGTGGAATGGCGTGCTGCTCGCCGAGGTGGCGCGGCTGGCCGGCCCCGGGCAGGTCGGCACCGCCACCGGTGGCGTGCAGACCTTCATGTCCGTGGGTGCCATCGTCGGCCCGATCGTGTTCTCGGCGCTGGTGGCGGCCAGCGGCCACTACACCGCGGGCTTCATCGTGGGCGCCATCCCGGTGCTGCTCATGGGCACCCGCATGAGCCTGACCAGAATGCCATCGTCGGTAAAGGCATGATCACATTCTCAATGCGCATATCCGATAGTAAAAGTACTCGATCAGAAATTGATCATATTAAAAAAAATACGCCATGGCCGTTGGCGGTCATTCGGGGGCCGGCCGCGCCATGAGCATGCCCGCGCAATCCGTCGCAGCAGGCGCCGCGTCGACCTCCGCGCCGACCCCCGCGCCAACCACCGCGACGGCGGTCAAGGCCACCGCCATCACCATGGGACTGCATGCGCTGTGCACCGTGGCGATGGTGGTGCCGGGCTTATTTGCGCCGGTGGCGGCCGCTGACTTCGGCGCAGACCCGTCGCGCCTTGGCGTGGTGGTGGCGATCTTCTACCTGGGCATCTTCCTGTCCAGCCTCGCCTGCGGCATGGTGCTTGCGCGCATGGGTGACCTGCGCGCAGCCCAGCTCTCCGGCTGGCTGTGCGCGCTGGGCATGGTGCTGACGGCGCTGGCGGGCTGGGGCGCCGCGGGGGCGAGCACCGGGGAAACGGCGTCGGGGCTGGCACGACCGGTGCTGCTGGCCGGCGGCCTGTTCGCGCTGCTCTTCGCGGCCAGCCTTGCGCAGGGCCTGGGCTACGGCATGCTCAATCCGGTGGGCTCGCAGATCCTGTTTCGTGCCACGCCTGCGGAAATCCGCTCGTTCGTGTTTTCCATCAAGCAGTCGGCAGTGCCGGCCGGGCAGATGCTGGCCGGGTTGATCATCCCCACGCTGTTGCTGTTCTTCGGCTGGCAAAGCGTGGTGCTCGGCGTCGGCCTGATGATCCTTGCCTACACCGTGGCCATGAACTGGATGCGGCTTGAGACCTCGGCTGCGGTGCACGCACCTGCGGACGCGGCGGCGCAGGCACACGCAAAGGTGACAGGGGGTGGTATGGCGAGGGCAGCGGGTGGCGGGAGGCTCTCCGAGTTTCTCGCGCCGGCGAAGATCGTCTGGAATACGCCGGCATTGCGCGAGTTGGGCTGGGTTGGGATGACCTACTCGGTGAACCAGCTGTGTTTCCTGTCGTTTCTGGTGTCCTATCTCAACCTCGAGATCGGCATGTCGCTGGTGCTTGCCGGATCGCTGTTCGCCGCATCGCAAGTGGGCGGCATGCTCGGACGGCTGACCTGGGGTTTCGTCGCCGACCGTTGGGTGACGCCGCGCCTGCAGTTGGGCGTGTTGGGAGTCGTCGGCAGTGCCTGTGGCATGTTGTTGGCGCTGTTCACCACGGCCTGGCCGCTGGCCATCATGGCGGTGATCAGCGTGATCTACGGCGCAACCGCGGCATCCTGGAACGGCGTCTACTTCGCCGAGATAGCGCGGCTGTGCCCGCGCGACCAGGTCGGCCGCCTGACCGGCGGCCTGCAGTTCTACATGTCGGTGGGCGGCGGGCTTGGCCCGCTTCTCTTCTCGCTGCTGGTGGGCATCATCGGCACTTATGGCGTGGGCTTCGCCGTGTTCTCCCTGCCCGCCCTGTACGTCGGGTTGCGCCTGATGCTGCCGCGAAAGTTTGCCGCCACGTGAGCGCCCCGGCGAACACGGCCGGCAACCCGCCGGGCCTGGCGGTCGTGCTGGTGGTGACGCTGCTGGTGCAGGTGCTCATTGCTTTCGCCTTCACGGTGCCTGCCGTGATGGCGCCGCAGGTGGCGGGCGACATCGGCGTCGCACCCGAGTCCCTCGGCCTGTACATGCTGTTGACCGGTATTGCGGCGATGGTGACGAGTCCTTTCATCGGCAGGTGCATTCATCGCTTCGGTGCATTTCGCATCAACCAGGCGGGCGTGACTCTGGTCGCCCTGTCGATGCTGGCGGGCGCGCTGGGCTGGATTCCCATGTTGCTTGCCAGTGCAGTATTGCTTGGGATCGGGCAGACCACGGCCATGCCGACGGCAGCGCATCTTCTCGCGCGCGTCACGCCGGCGCACCGGCTGGGGGTGGTGTTGTCGATTCGCCAGGCCGGCATGCCCGTGGGGGCGGGCATGGCGGGGCTGATCGTGCCGGCCTTGTTGCTGGTCATCGACTGGCACTATGCCCTGGTGCTGTTCGCCCTCGTGCTGCTGGTGGCCGTGCTCGCCGAGGCGCCGATGCAATCGCGCGTCGAGGGCGGCCCCCACCAGCCCGCGGGGACAGCCGCGGCGCGCCTGCCGGCGCTGATGCGCAGCGTCATGGCGAATCCGGGCCTGCGCGCCATCAGCATTTGTTCGTTCAGCTACACCTTCGCGCAAATGTCCCTGATGGCCTTCCTTGTCAGCTACCTCAATATCGAGCTGGGCTACAGCCTTGCCAGCGCTGGTGCCGTCATGGCCTTGTCGCAGGGCGCGGCGCTGTTTGCGCGCCTGTTATGGGGCTGGGTGGCCGATCGCTGCGGCGACGCTTTCCTGGTCATGGCGCTGCTCGGTGTGGCATCCGCGCTGTTGAGTGTGACCACTGCTTTGCTCACGCCGGCCTGGCCGGTGTGGCTGGTGTGCATTGTCGCCATAGCACTGGGTGCGACGCTGACGGCATGGAATGGCGTGTATGCCGGCGCAGTGGTGCGCCTGTCGCCCAGGGGGGAGGCGGGCGCCATGATGGGGGCAAGCAATGTGTTTGGCTACGCCGGCATGCTGCTGGGGCCGCCGATGGGTGCGATCGGGGTTTCACTGACCGGCACGTATGCGGCATCGTTCTTCCTGGCTGCGTTTGCCATCCTGCCTGCGGCGTGGGTGATGTGGACGGCGCGCCACCGCCCGCCGGTTCAACCGCGCTGACCGTGTACGCCTTGCGCGCCATGGCTGAAGGGGTGCCGGCTTTCTGATGGCCACGGACGAGGCAGGCGGAATGGTGGTGCTCCTGCACGGCCTGTGGATGAACCACCTGGCCATGTGGCCGCTTGCGCATGCACTCGAACGAGAGGGCTTCGTGACGACGTCACCGAACTATCGTTCCATGCTGGGAACCCCGCAGGAAAACCTCGATCGCGTGGCGGCGCTGGTGGCCGCGATGCCGGCGCGGCGCGTTCATCTCGTGGGCCACAGCCTGGGCGGCTTGCTGGCGCTGGGGCTGTTGCAACGCCGGTCGCAGTCGGCGCACGCAGGCGCGGGGCCTCGCCTGGGGCGCGCCGTGCTGCTGGGCGCGCCGGTGGCCGGTTGCGAGGCTGGGCGCGTCCTGTCCGGGCATATGCTCGGACGCTGGCTGCTGGGCGAGACGGCGCCGTTGTGGAACGCCGCGCCAATCCTCGCTGTGCCCAGCGGGTGCCAGGTCGGTGTGATCGCCGGAACGCGTCAGGTCGGGCTTGGGCGCATGGTGGTGCAATTGGAGGGGGCGAACGATGGCGTGGTGCGCGTGGAGGAGACGCGACTGCCCGGCCGCGCCGATCACCGCGTGCTGCCGGTGAGCCATTCGGGCATGCTGTTGTCACGGCAGGTGGCGCGGCAATGCGCGCTGTTCCTGCGCCATGGGAAATTCGAGCCATGAATCGGATGCGCGCGTTCGGGATGCGCCGTTTGACGCGCGCCATGCGGCGCGCGTCCCGGCGGTTGGCGCTTGCAGCGTTCTTGATGGGCCTGTGCCTTGTTTCCGGCTGCAGCAGCATCGCCTACTACGCGCAGGCGGTGAGCGGGCACCTGGAGATGATCGGCCAGGCGCGTCCCGTCGATGCGGTGGAGCGCGACCCGGCGACGCCGGAGCGCCTGAAGGAGCGCCTCGCGCTGGCGCGCGCGATTCGTGAGTTCGCCAGTCGCGAGCTGGGGCTTCCGGACAATGGCAGCTACCGGCGCTATGCCGACATCGGGCGCCCCTTCGTGGTGTGGAACGTGTTCAGCACGCCGGCCTATTCGATCGAGCCGATCGAGCACTGCTTTCCGGTGGCCGGTTGCGTGGTCTATCGCGGCTATTACGCCGAGGCCGATGCGCGGCGCGAAGCCGCGCGCGAGGCGGCGCAGGGGCGCGATGCCTACGTTGGCGGCGTTCCCGCCTACTCGACGCTGGGCTGGTTCGACGATCCGCTGCTGAGCAGCTTCGTGTTCCAGCCCGAAGTGGAACTGGCGCGGCTGATCTTCCATGAACTGGCGCACCAGGTTGCCTATGCGCGCGGCGATTCGGTGTTCAACGAATCCTTCGCCAGCGTGGTGGAGGAGGAGGGCCTGCGACGCTGGCTGGCGCAGCGCGACAAGGCGCCGGGCGCGCCGCCGGTCGGCGCGGCGGGGGCCGAGGGAGTGGCGTCATTCCAGCAGTACGAAGTCGCGCGCGCCCGGCGCGATACCTTCACCGAGCTGCTGCTGGGCTATCGGGCACGCCTCAAGGCCCTGTTCGCTGCGCCGGGTGAGGATGATGCGCTGCGCAGCGGCAAGGCGGCCTTGTACGTTGCGCTGGCCGGGGACTACGCGCGCCTCAAGGCATCTTGGGGCGGGTTCTCCGGCTACGATCGCGTCATGGCGGGCACCAACAATGCGCTGCTGGCATCGGTTGCATCCTACAACGCGCTGGTGCCGGCGCTGTCCGGAGTGCTGGACAGGCAGCAGCGGGACCTGCCGGCGTTCTATCGCGAGATTCGCGCGCTGGCTGAATTGTCGAAGGCGGAACGGGCGAAAAAGTTGCCTGCGAAACCTGGGTGACCGGGCATTCAACAGCGCGTGAAGCGCGCGCCACGCGCGTCATGCGCGTCCGGAAATTCAGCGCGCCCTGCTCAGGCCGGTCTCCTTGCCAGGGTGATTAATCCGCGTCGGTCGCGCGGCGCCGCTTGGCTTCGGTTTCGATGGCTGCAATCAGCGTCGGCTGCTGCCCGGCCAGCTGATAGAAATCGGCCACGTTGAGTTCGAGGATGGTGCAGGGCGTCACCGTGGTGACGTCGGCCGAGCGTGGTTTGCGGTCGAGCAGCGCCATCTCGCCAAAGAAATCACCGTCGCGCAGCGTCTTGACGCGCGGGCCCAGGTGCACCGCCACTTCGCCTGAGACCAGGAAGTACATCGACTCGCCGGCGGCCCCCTTGCGAATGACGGTTGCGCCGGCGGGGAAACTGCGCGAGCGCAGCCGCGCGACGATGTCGGCGATGGCGATGGCACCCACTTCGGAGAAGAACGGCACGCGCGCGACCAGGTCCCAGATGCGCACGAATTCGCGCCGGCGCACCTCCTCGGCAAACCCGGTGGCGAGGATGCCGGCCAGCAGCGCCAGCACCGAGATGCCGCACAGCATGAGGAGCCCGCCCAGCATGCGCCCGAGCGTAGTGTGCGGCACCACGTCGCCATAGCCGGTGGTGGTGAGGGTGACCGTGGCCCACCACAGCGCCGCCGGAATGCTGCCAAAGAATTCGGGCTGGGTTTCGCCCTCGAGCCAGTGTGCCACCGTTGCCGATGCGAACAGCACGATGACGAACAGCGCCAACGCCGCCCCGAGTGCCGAGCGCTCGTTGTGGAGCACGCGCGCGATCAGCCCGACCCCGGGTGCATGCGTGGCCAGTTTGAGCACCCACAGCAACACGAAGACGGATGCCGACTCTGCACCCAGCCTCGCACCTCCCGAGGCGGCCGCCAGCGCCGGCATGACTGCCAGCAAGTCGATAATTCCCTCGGGGGATAACGCCCAGCGTATGCGTGAACTGGTCGCCGTCGTGGAGCGCAGGTGGGGGATTTCCGGCGCAATCCACAGCCGCACCAGATACTCCACCAGGAACACCAGGGAAACCAGGCCGGTCACGATGGCGAGCAGCGCGCGCGCCGTCGGCGTCAGCCCATCAACCGTTCCTTCCGAGACCGTGATGATGCCGACCAGGATCAGCAGGATCTCCAGCGCGCGCACGCGCCGCGCGGCATGGCCGTCGCTGGCCGGACTCATCACCTCGTAGATTTGCACGCGCAATGTCAATGTGCGTCCCAGGACTGTCGGGTGCCCGGGAGGATTCTATCCAATCCTTCGGCTGTCGCCGGCCGGTCGCAGATGCGTCAGAACGTGTTTCAGGGGTGGTTGGGGCAGCGACTTTGATTTATCGGGCCAACGCGATTGCTATTCGGGGCACATCGGCCTACTATTGGCACTCTCCCATGTCGAGTGCTAATGGTCTTCGGGTGCCTCCCCAGGCTCCTGTGGTGGTGAGACTGGCCTCGAACATCCTGACGCTTCCACCTTTCAGGATATCCCCAAGAAGTCCTAATGCTTCATTGCAATGAAAGTGTTCAATCTCATGAAGATTCGTCCCTTGCATGACCGCGTTGTCGTCGAGCGCATCGACGCAGAAACCAAGAGTGCCGGCGGCATCGTCATTCCCGACAATGCAGCCGAGAAGCCCGACCAGGGCAAGGTGATCGCCGTCGGTAACGGCAAGATCCTGGAAGACGGCAAGGTGCGCCCGCTCGACGTCAAGGTCGGCGACCGCATCCTGTTCGGCAAGTATTCCGGTACCACGGTAAGACTCGACAACGTCGAATACCTCGTCATGCGTGAAGAGGACATCATGGGCACCTTCGTCTAAGAGTCCCCTGCTCAGCGAGGGCGCCGTGACGTGATGCGCCCCCTCGCACACACCGACAGCGACGAAAGACTCATCTCAATTTAGGAGCAAAGAATCATGGCTGCAAAAGACGTACGATTCCACGAAGATGCGCGACATAAAATGCTGGAGGGGATCAACATCCTCGCCAACGCCGTCAAGGCAACGCTCGGACCCAAGGGCCGCAATGTCATCCTGGAGCGCTCATACGGTGCGCCGACGATTACCAAGGACGGCGTTTCCGTCGCCAAGGAAATCGAACTGAAGGACAAGTTCCAGAACATGGGCGCGCAGATGGTGAAGGAAGTCGCCTCCAAGACCTCCGATGTGGCCGGTGACGGCACCACCACGGCGACGGTTCTGGCGCAGGCCATCGTTCGCGAAGGCATGAAGTACGTGGCCGCGGGCATGAACCCGATGGACCTCAAGCGCGGCATCGACAAGGCGGTCGCCGCCGTCGTCGTCGAACTCAAGAAGATCTCCAAGCCTTGCACCACCTCCAAGGAAATCGCGCAGGTCGGCTCCATTTCGGCCAATGCCGACACGGAAATCGGCAAGATCATTGCCGATGCCATGGAGAAGGTCGGCAAGGAAGGCGTCATCACGGTTGAAGACGGCAAGGGCCTGGAGAGCGAACTCGAAGTGGTCGAGGGCATGTTGTTCGACCGCGGGTATCTCTCGCCCTACTTCATCAACAACCCCGACAAGCAGACCGCCATCCTGGACAATCCCTACGTGCTCCTGCACGACAAGAAGATTTCCAACATCCGCGACCTGCTCCCCGTACTGGAAGCGGTTGCCAAGGCCGGCCGTCCGTTGCTGATCATCGCCGAGGAACTCGAAGGCGAAGCGCTGGCCACCCTGGTGGTGAACAACCTGCGCGGCATCCTGAAAACGTGCGCGGTCAAGGCACCGGGCTTCGGTGATCGCCGCAAGGCCATGCTCGAGGACATCGCCATCCTGACCGGCGGCCAGGTGATCGCCGAGGAAGTCGGCCTCACGCTGGAGAAGGTCACGTTGAAGGACCTCGGCCAGGCCAAGCGCATCGAGATCACCAAGGAAGAGACGACGATCATCGACGGCTCTGGCGATGGCAAGGCGATCGAGGCACGGGTGAAGAACATCCGCGTCCAGATCGAAGAAGCGACTTCCGACTACGACAAGGAAAAGCTGCAGGAGCGTGTTGCAAAGCTCGCCGGCGGCGTGGCCCTGGTCAAAGTGGGTGCCGCAACGGAAATCGAGATGAAGGAAAAGAAGGCCCGCGTGGAAGATGCGCTGCATGCAACCCGTGCCGCCGTCGAGGAGGGCATCGTGGCCGGTGGCGGCGTTGCGCTGCTGCGTGCCCGTTCCGCGCTGGACAAGCTGAAGGGTGACAACCACGACCAGGACGCGGGCATCAAGATCGTGTTCCGTTCGCTGGAAGAGCCGCTGCGCGCCATCGTTGCCAACGCGGGCGCAGAGCCCTCGGTGGTGGTGAACAAGGTGGTCGAAGGCAAGGGCAGCTACGGCTTCAATGCCCAGACCGAGGCCTACGGCGACCTGGTCGAAATGGGCGTGGTCGATCCGACCAAGGTAACCCGCACCGCGCTGCAGAACGCAGCATCGGTAGCCGGCCTGATCCTCACGACCGACTGCGGCGTAGCCGAGTTGGTCGAGGAAGACAAGAAGGGTGGCGGCATGCCTGACATGGGCGGCATGGGTGGTGGCATGGGTGGAATGGGCGGCATGGGCATGTAGTTTTTGTTCAGCAGCAACCAGAAAACGCCCCGCATGCGGGGCGTTTTCTTTTCTGGGGTCGGACAGACTTCTCGAGATCAGGCGCCGTCGCGTTGTTGCAACCGCCTGCGCCGCCATTGCGCGCGATACACCCATGCGCTGCCGAAAAGACCGGCCGCCACTATCCAGAACACCGGCGCAAGGCCGATTGCGGAACTGAGGGCGCCGGCGACGAGTGGCATGGAGCCCTGCGATCCGTTGGCGATCAGGGTTCGCACCGCCATGGCCTCCCCGGTTTCATGCGCGGGTGCGCGCTCATAGATCAGCGCGCTCATCATGGGGCTGGAGGCGCCCTGCCCGATGCCGATGAGGCCGGCGCAGATGGCCATCCACAGGAACTCGTGGGCCAACGCCATGCCCGTGAAACCGATGCCGCTCAGGGCCAGGCCCGCGAGGATCAGCTGCCAGGGCGTGAAGCGCCGCAGCAACGGGGTCAGGCTGCCGCGCGTGAAAAACAGCGTCAGGCCGGCGGCGCCGGCAATCAATCCGATCTTCGACGCGCTGAATCCCAGCTGGGTGCCGAGGATCGGCAGCATGAAGCCGAAGCACATCCACCCCGACTCGAAGATGGCACCGCAGATCCACAATGGCTTGAGAGCTGGCTCACGCAGCAGGCCGAGCGTGCCGCTGCGCGCGGGTGCATCGCCGGCGCTGCGTTCGGGTCGCGCGCCCGTCCCGGGTGACCATGGCAGCAGGTCGATCCACACCATCACAAAGGAGCAAACGGGAATCAGCGTGAACAGCAGGAAGGTTCCGGCAAAGCCGACGTGATCGATGGCGAATCCGGCGATCACTGGCGCGGCACGAATGGAGATCGATAAGCCGAAGCCGAGCATGCCGAAAGCCTGGGCACGCTGGCTTGGCGCCGCGAGGTCGCCGGCCAGGCGCTGGAAGGCGATGATCATGGTGTTGTGTGCGAGGCCCGCCAGGGCCACGATGACGAACAGCATCGGCAGCTCGCGCCAGAACACGCCCAACGACACTGCGACCACGAGCATGGACGTGCCCAGCAGCAGCGGCTTCTTGGTGCCGCTGCGATCGATGGCGCGGCCGGCCGGCACCGATGCGAATGCCCCGACGCCGGCGAACAGGGCCGCCAGCAGGCCGACCGTGGCTGGCGACGCCCCGCTTTGCGCCGCGCACAGGAACACCGTGAACCGGGTGGCGGTGGCGCCGGTGCTCGACAGCGACACCAATGTGACCAGCTTGTAAAGGATGTTCATGCCGTGGGGAAAGTGCGCTGGCAGGAAGTACCAGGCCTTGCGCTGAATGTTATCGCGCCGAGACGGGCGCTTGTGGCGTGTTGGCGGGCCTTGCGCCGATCTGCTTCTCCCAGACGGTGAGGCCCGGGTACCCGTAATCGAGCTTTTGCGCTTCCTCTGTCACCGCGGCATTCAATTCGCGGTCGCCCTCGATGCGGCAGCGCGCGATCTTGTCGCGATACACGACGCGGTCCTTCTCGAACGCCAACTTGGCGTCCAGCGGCGTGCTGTAGCTGTTCTTGCTGTCGATGAAATCCTTGATGCCGGAGAGTCGCTCCTTGAGCCGTTGTCGCAACACGTCGATGGCGCGCTCATCCAGCGAATCACTGGCGCGGGCGACGCGATACATGCCGGCCATTCGCTGTGACGGTGCCGTCATCTGGTAACCGATGCCGGGCAGGATATTCGACCTGCTGCCCGGTTTCTTGTCGCGATAATCGAGGTAGATATCGCCGACCGGGGTGACGGTGGTGCGCAGGAAGTATTCGTACGTCTCGCCATCCTCTGTGTGCGGATTGCCCAGCGGCAGGAAGTAGGCGCTGCGATCGGTATACACATACAGCCCCCGGTCGCCGGAGCGCTCTCCGGGGATCACGGCAAATCGCTCATGGATGGCCACGCCGATGCTGCGCGCGCAGGCCATGTAGCCGGCCATCGAGGGCGTATCGGCGCGAGCGGATGAAAAACTCGCCAGGAGCAGCATTGCGCACAGTGAGGCGGCGAATCGTGGCAGGCAGTTTCCCGTGGGTTGCCTGCGGACAGGTTCCCTGAATGTTGGCTCGTCGAAGCGCGTCAGTCGACTCGCGTCACCCAAATCGATCCTCCGGGTATTGGATTCTGTATCCAATTCATGGATCGTATAGTACTTTAAAATTAGTTACTTGTGTATCTTTTTTAAGGTGATTTATTGTATCTGGGGCGGCCCCTGGCCTTGGTGTTGTGCGCTGGTACAACTCAATGCCGGCCGGGCCGTCCGCGCGACAATCGCTGGCTTAGCGTCAGCATGCCCAGACAGACGACGAATACCCCGATGCCCACCCAGCCCAGGCTGGTATAGCCAAAGGCGTCGATCATGCGCGCGCCGATCACGGTGCCGATCGCGGCACCGCCGAAGGATGCGGTGTTGTTGAAGGAAATCGAGGCCGAGGCGAGCGACGGGTTCAGCGTGATCAGGCGCACCGGAAGGGCGCTGGGAATGGGCATGTTGCCAAGGCCCCAGAGCACCATGGCGAGCAGCGTCAGCGGGTAGGACCCGCGCCCCAGTGTCCAGGCGAAAAATGCCGCCGTCATCAGGCCGACGGCGATGAAAATCATGCGCACCGGGCCCAGTCGGTCGGCGATGCGGGCGGTGATGATGCTGCCGACGATGCCGCTGATGCCATACACCGCGAGCAGGATTGCGGTGGTGGATGCGCCGCCGCCGAGGGACTCCCTGATCGAGGGCGCGATGTAGGCGAATACGGTGAACTGTGCAAGGCTCTGCAGCAGTCCCACGCCGATGGTGGTGACGATGGCCAGGTCGCGCGCCACATCGAACATCGAGGCGGTGCGCAGGGGCGCCTGCGCTATCTTGGCCGGCAGCGCCTGCCATACCCAGACAGCGACAGCGAGCGAGATGATCCCGATGATGACCAGCGTTGCGCGCCACCCGATGGCCTCGCCGAGCCAGGTGCCGACCGGCAGGCCGACGCAGTTGGCCACGCCGTAGCCGACGAACACCAGTGCCAGCATGCGCCCACCCTGGTTGGCCGGCGCCAGCACCACCGCCGTCGCGGCTGTCTGCGGCATGAAGCAGGCGGCGCCGAGGCCGGTGAGCGCCCGCGCCACGAGGAGCATCGCAAAGGAGTCGGAGGCGGCGGCGAGAAAGTGGCTGGCCGCCGTGATGATGGCGCCCCAGATGAGCAACGTGCGCCGGGAAAACGCGCTGGTGGTGAGCGCCAGTGTGGGTGACGCGATGGCCAGCATCAGCGGGGCCGCGGCGACGAGCTGCCCGGCCACCGTCACCGGCAGGCCGAGATCCTCGGCCATCTCGACCAGCATGCCGGTGACCACCAGCATGCTGGTGGCCATCACGAAGCTGCCCGAACCCAGGGCGCCGATCTGGCTGCGGGTCAGCATGTCGGGTTATGGATGATCAATGATCAATCCCCAAGCGCCACGCCTTCGCGCCGCGGGTCGGCGCCGCCGGCAAGCGCCTGGCCCCGCGCATTGCGTGTCACCGCGATGGCATGCACGCCACTGGTCTGTTCATCGATGCGCACGCGATGCCCCATGGCTTCCAGCCGCGGCGCGAGGGCTTCGAGCACGGTGCCCGCTTCGAGCTCGGTGGTCCGGTTGCGGCTGCCC
>CAXNGL010000001.1:0-41455 GCA_964201515.1 Burkholderiales bacterium | reverse complement strand
CGTAACTATTCAGGTCAGTATTGCGGTTGTAAACAAAATGGTAAAGGGTGATACTTCATGGCATGCATGAATTGCCTGACCTGTCCAGACTGAGCGTTGCGCAGAAAGACGAGCTGATCGTCGCGCAGTTTGAGCAGTTGAAGCAGCTGGAACGGTTGACGGTGATGGTGCATGCGTTGAGCGCACGAGTGCGCGAGCTGGAAGGGCAGTTGCGCAAGGACAGTCACAACTCGAGCAAGCCGCCGTCCTCGGACGGATTGGCCAAGAAGCCTAAATCGTTGCGCGAATCCAGCGGTCTCAATCCGGGCGGGCAAGCCGGGCACCGGGGAACAACGCTCAAACGAGTGGCAACCCCTGATGCGACTGTGCACTACCCGCTGCCCAAGCACTGTGATCGTTGCGGCGCGCACCTTGGCGCCCAAGCCGATGCGTTGATCGAGGATCGGCGTCAGGTATTCGATCTGGTGCCGCCGGTGGTGCAAGTGACCGAACACCTTGGCTACGAACTGCTGTGCCGGTGTGGTCAACGCCATCGCAGCATTTTCCCAGCCAATGTCACAGCCCCGGTGCAATACGGCCCGGTGATCAAGAGCACGTTGGTCTATTTGACGCAAGGGCAACTGCTCCCTATGGAGCGCACCGCTCAAATCGTGTCCGATCTGTTTGGCGTGAAGCTGTCTGCGGGCAGCGTGCACACGAGCATTGTGCAGGCCGCTCAGACGCTGGTGCCCTCGGTTGTGCAGATCGCCGCAGCGGTGATTGCGTCGCCCGTGGTGCACTTCGATGAGACCGGACAACGGGTGGGCGCGCGGCTGCGTTGGCTGCACAGCGCGGGCACGCCCCTGCTCACTTGGTATGGCGCGCACGACAAGCGCGGCAAGATCGCGATGGACGACTTTGGTATCTTGCCGGCATTCCAAGGTGTCGCCGTACATGACGGCTGGATTTCCTATCGCGACTACGCTTGTACCCATGGGCTGTGCAATGCCCATCATCTGCGCGAACTCATCTTCTTGGAGGAAACCACCCAACAGACTTGGCCGCGCAAGATGATCGAGTTCCTGCGCCGAGCCAAGGTCCACGCCGATGCCGCAAAATTGGCCCAACGCCCCTTGGCCAGTGCGCAGCTCACCGCTCTGCGCCGCCAATACAAAGTCATCCTCGCCCAAGGTGAGGCGGACAATCCTCGGCGTGCCCGCGCCAAAATCAAACAGCGTGGCCGTATCAAGCAATCCCCTGCGGCCAATCTTCTGCTGCGTCTGCGAGAGCACGCGGACGACGTCCTGCGGTTTCTCACCGACACGCGTGTGCCCTTCGACAACAATCTGGCCGAACGCGATATCCGCATGCCAAAACTCAAGCAAAAAACCTCCGGGTGTTTCCGTACCGTCACTGGTGCCGAGTCCTTCTGCACCATCCGCTCCTACCTCGCCACGTTGCGCAAACAGGGCCGCAATGTCTTCCATGCCCTCACCCTCGCATTTCAAGGCAACCCTCCCAATCCGCTACCATCCGGGTAGGCTGAATAGTTACATACTGACATTATATTTCTGCAGACAGTCGACGGTCGGGCTGGAAAGAAAACGGCCGACTCGAAAATGTCGGGCAGGCCTGATCTCCGGATGACAGTGCTGCCGCAGGCGATGCGAAGGTTCAGGCGGCAGCTTTCTTTGTCGCGGCGCCGAGCGTAAAACCCTCATAGCCCTTGGCCACGATCTCCTCGCACTTCCTGCGATAGGTGCCCACGCCGCCGATGTAGGGCATGAACACGCGCGGTTTGCCGGGGATGTTGGCGCCGAGATACCAGGAGTTCGCCTTCACGTGCAGCGTGGAATTGGCCACCTCGCTCACATGATCCACCCAGTCGTCCTCGGCGGCCTGCTGCGGTTCGATGAGGGTGAGCCCCTTGCCGCGCAGGTAGGCCATGCAGTCGGTGATCATGTCCACGTGCTGCTCGATGGACGTCATCACCGTGGAGAGCACGGACGGGCTGCCCGGGCCGGTGACGAGGAAAAGGTTGGGAAAACCCACCGCCTGCAGGCCGAGGTAGGCGCGCGGGCCCGCTTCCCATTTGTCTTTCAATGTCTGCCCGCCGCGGCCACGGAAATCGATGTTGAGCAGCGTGCCGGTGATGGCATCGAAGCCGGTGGCGAAGACGATGCTGTCGATCTTGTGCTCGCCGCCGGTGGTGCGCACGCTGTCGGCCGTGAATTCGGTGATCGGCGTCTTCTTGATATCGACGAGGGTCACATTGTCGCGGTTGTAGGTTTCGAAGTAGCCCGAATCGAGGCAGATGCGCTTCGCCCCGATCGGATAATCGTAGGGGCACAGCGATTCGGCCACCTGCGGGTCCTTGACGGTCTGGCGGATCTTGTTGCGCACAAAGTCGGCCGCCGTCTTGTTGGCCGCCTCGTTGATGGCGACGTCCTTGTAGGCCACGAGCATCTTCGCGCCGCCGAGCTGCCAGCGCCTTTCGTATTCGGCGTTGCGCTCCTCCTCCGGTACGTCCAGCGCGGATTGCGTGCCCACCCAGTCGCCGATGAAGGTGTTGCCGCCCGCCGTGTAGCGCGCGCGTTGGCGGATATCGGTGTAGTGGGCCTTCGCCTGTTTCACGACTTCGGGGTCGAGCACGCCGTTGCGCGCCGGCAGGCTGAAGTTCGGCGTGCGCTGCAGCACGACAAGGTGTTTCGCCTGCTTCGCGATGACCGGAATGGCCTGGATGCCGGTGGAACCCGTGCCCATAACGGCGACACGCTTGCCGGCGAAGTCCACGCCCTCTTTCGGCCAGGCGCCGGTGTGGTAGTGGATGCCCTTGAAGTCGTGGATGCCCTTGTAGTCGGGCACGCGCGGCATGGACAGGCAGCCCACCGCGGCGATGCAGAACTGCGCGGTGATGGCCTCGCCCTTGTCGGTGCGGACCGCCCACTGGTGCGCCTTCTCATCGTAGGCGGCCGAAGTCACCCGCGTGTTGAACTGCATGTCGCGGCGCAGGTCGAAGCGGTCGGCGACATGGTTGATGTAGCGCAGGATCTCCGGCTGGGTGGCGTAGCGCTCGCTCCAGTTCCACTCCTGCTGCAGTTCCTCGGAGAACGAGTACGAGTACTCGATGCTCTCGGAGTCGCAGCGCGCGCCCGGATAGCGGTTCCAGTACCAGGTGCCGCCGACATCGTCGCCGGCCTCGATGGCGAGCGCCGAGAAGCCGAGCTTGCGCAGCTTGTGGATGGCATACACGCCGGCGAAGCCTGCGCCGATGATGACGGCGTCGAAACTGCGGGTGCTCCCGTTGCTGGCGGGGGCCGGGTTCGATGCGGTTGATGGGCTGCCCATGGTATTTCCTCGGGGTGTATTGGAAAGCGGTCTCGGAATTCCACTTGCACGCGGTGTTTCGGTCCCGCTTCGGCATGCATTGTTCGAGAATGGTGGCTCAGCGTCCCTGGATCCTGTCGGCCACCGCGCGCGGCCAGTAGGTGCGGAAGAACTTGTTGATATGCTCGAAGTGGTCGCGCATGAGTTTTCCGGCGCGCGTGGCATTGCCGGCAATGATGGCGACTGCGATGGCTTCGTGGTCATGCACGAAAGGGTCTTCGAGGAACTTGCGTTCGACGTTGCTGATGATGTGTTCGACCAGCACCTGTCCGGGCATCATGAGCATGAAGGCACGCACGCGGTTCTCCACCAGCGCGCCGACCGCCAGGTGGAAGTTAAGGCCTTCTTCGATGGGGTGTTCGAATCCGGAGGCGGCACTGTGCGCCTCCGACTGGTTCAGGAAGGGAAGCATCAGGCGTCGTACCTTCTTGCGGTCACGATTCCTCGCCGCCAGTTCGGCCAGCTGACCTTCGGTCCAGATGCAGGTGTCCATCAGTTCATCGTAGGTGGCGCCGACGAATTGCATGTGCAGCATCAGGCTGCGCCCGAGATTGGCGGGATGGGCGCCGCCCACCACCACCCCGCCCGGGCCGGGCCGTATCGACAGCAGGCCCTGCACTTCCAGGAGGCGCATGCCCTCGCGAAGGGATGCGCGACTCACGCCATAGTGCTTGAGCAGCTCCGACTCGAGTGGAAGCTTGTCGCCGGCCTGAAGGCGCTGCGACACCATGTCGCGGACGATGTCCAGGGCGACTGAAACCGAGGTCTTGACGCCGCGTCGCCGGGCCGCTGTGCCTGGCGACACCGCATGTCCCCCGGTCCCGTGCAGCACCCGGGGTGCTGCCTTCGGAGTCCGTGTGGGCTTGGGGACGGGGGGCATGCCGTTGTTCTTGCGCTGCTTCAGGCGCCGCGCGCGGATGTGCCGGTAGCCCCGCCAAGCCTGAAGCCTTCGTACCCCTTGGCGGCAACCTCATCGCACTTGATGCGGTAATTGCCCACCCCGCCGATGTAGGGCATGAACACGCGCGGCTTGCCGGGAATGTTGGCGCCCATGTACCAGGAGTTGGCGGTCGGATACAGGGTCTTGTTGCCGGTTTCATTGACGTGATCGACCCAGGCATCCTCGGCCTTCTGGTCTGCCTCGATGCGGGCGACGCCGCGCCGGCGCAGGCTGTCCATGCAATCGGTGATCCACTCGATGTGTTGCTCGATCGAGGTGATCATGTTGGACAGCACCGAGGGGCTGCCGGGGCCGGTCACCATGAACAGGTTGGGGAACCCCGCGGTTTGCAGCCCCAGGTAGGTGCGCGGGCCGGCAGACCACTTTTCGCGCAACTCGCGCCCCTGGCTGCCGCGGATGTCCACCGCCAGCAGCGAACCGGTCATGGCGTCGTAGCCGGTGGCGAAGACGATGGTATCCAGTTCGTAGGCGGCCTCCGTCGTGCGCAGGCCATTGGGCAGGATTTCCTCGATCGGCGCATTGCGCACGTTCACCAGCGTGACATTGTCGCGGTTGTAGGTTGCGAAATAGTCCGTGTCGATGGGCAGGCGCTTGGTGCCGATGGCGTAGCCGGTCGGGCACAGCATCTCGGCGACGGTCGCGTCCCGGACGATGTGGCGGATCTTGTTGCGCACGAATTCACAGGCCGTGTCGTTGGCCTCCTTCTTGAATACCGTGTCGTTGAAGGAGCGCGGCAGCGTCGGGCCGCCCACCTGCCAGCAACGCTCATAGGTGGCGTTGCGCTCTTGTTCCGACACTTCCAGTGCGCCCTTGGGCGGGACGTCGGAGAGCAGCGCATAGCCGCTGCCGGAAGTGCGCGCCTTGGCCCGCACCTCGGGATAATGGGCCTTCATCTCTTTTGCCTTCTCCGGGTCCTGCGGGCCGTTACGCGCCGGCAGGCTGAAATTCGGCGTGCGCTGAAATACATGCACATGCCTGGCCGCGGCGGCAATCACCGGGATCGCCTGGATGCCCGTGGAACCCGTTCCGATCACGCCCACGCGCTTGCCTGCGAAGCTGACTTCCTTGTGCGGCCAGTCGCCGGTGTGGTACCACTCGCCCTTGAAGCTCTTGAGGCCCTGGAAATCCGGCACGCGCGGCGCCGACAGGCAACCGGTGGCCATGATGACGAATTGCGATGTGACGACATCGCCCTTTTCGGTGGTGACCGTCCAGCGATTGGCGGCCGCGTCGAAATGCGCCGACGTCACTCGCGTGTTGATCTGGATGTCGCGGCGCAGGTCGAAGCGGTCGGCGACGTGGTTGATGTAGTTGAGGATCTCGGGCTGCGCCGGATAGCGCTCGGTCCAGTCCCACTCCTGCTCGAGTTCCGGTGAAAAGGAATACGAATACTCGTAGCTCTCCACATCGCAGCGTGCGCCCGGATAGCGATTCCAGAACCAGGTGCCGCCGACACCGCTGCCGGCTTCGAACACCCGCACGGTGAATCCCAGCTTGCGCAAACGGTATACGGCGTAAAGGCCGGCAAATCCGGCGCCGACCACCACGGCATCGTAGGAACCCTGGCTGGACGTGGGGTGGGGAGTGACCGGCGTGGCGTTCATTGGCATTTCTCCTCGAATTCAAATTCCGGATGGGCGCGCGGACTGCGCGCTCCCAGGTTTTGCGCACGGGCTTGGCGCTCCCCCTGGTTTTGCGCGCGGGCTTCGCTCCCCCATTCACCCGGCCGCTACGCACTTTGCGCCGGGCAGGACGGCAAGCATGCGCATGGTGAGTTGAGTATAAGGATCTTTATTTGTGTTGTGAACCCTGTTTTGGGGATGGATTAGACTTCGCCATGCGCCTCGTCTTGAGGCGGTCGTCAGCATCGAGGTTGGCACGGCCGGGTTGGTCACCCGGCGAATCGAAGGAGGGGCAAGGACATGGAAACAGGCATGGAGCGGTTTCGCTGGGTGCCCACGCAAGCGGTGCGCGACAACGCGCGCCTGACGTATTTCATGAAGGCGCTGGGCACGCCGGATTACGCCACGCTGTTGCAGCGTTCGGTGGCCGAGCCCGAATGGTTCTGGGCAGCGCTGCTGCGCTACATCGATTTTCGCTTCTACACGCCTTACGAGAAGGTGCTCGACGTGTCGAGCGGCATCGAGCGCGCGCGCTGGTGTGTGGGCGCGACCACCAACTTCGTGCTCAACTGCCTGGATCGGCACCGCGACACGCCGGCCTGGTCCAGGACCTACCTGGTGTGGGAGGGCGAAGACGGGCGCACGCGCCAATACACCTATGCCGAGTTCGACGCGGAAGTCTGCCGCTTCGCCAACGGCCTGAAGGCAATCGGCATCGGCAAGGGCGACGTGGTGGGCCTGTACATGCCGCAGGTGCCGGAGACCTTCATCGCCTATTTCGCGATCATGAAGATCGGCGCCATCTGCATGCCGCTGTTCTCCGGTTTCGGCGACGCGCCGATCGCCACGCGGCTGAACGACGGCGAAGCAAAGGCCGTGGTCACGGTGGACGGCACCTGGCGGCGCGGCAAGCCCGGCGCCATGAAGGCCGTGCTGGATGCGGCACTGGCGCATTCGCCCACCGTGAAGCACGTGATCGTGGTGCGGCATCTGGGCGAGCACATGGAAAAAGCGGCGCCGGTGACGATGCAGCCGGGCCGCGATGCCTGGTGGCACGACTTCGTGGCGGGAAAATCGACCGACTGCGCGACCGAACCCATGCCGGTGGACTCGCCGGCGGCGCTGCTGTTTACCTCGGGCACCACGGGCAAGCCCAAGGGGGCCATCTACACCCAGATGAACTTCATCGTGAAGTCGGTGACCGACTACGGCATCTGCACCGACTTCGGCCCCGATGACCGCTGGTTCTTCCTCTCCGACATGGGCTGGATGGTGGGATCGATGTGCGCGGTGGTGCCGACCTACCATGGAGGAAGTCTCTTCATCGCCGAGGGCGCACCGGATTACCCCACCACCGACCGCTACTGGCGCATGGTCGACCAGCACCAGGTCACCTACCTCGGGCTTGCGCCCACGGTGGTGCGCTCGCTGATGCGCAACGACATTGCCGAGGTGCAGCGCTACAAATTCGACAAGTTGCGCATCATCTTCTCGGGCGGCGAGCCGTGGAGCGACACGCCATGGAACTGGCTGTTCGACAATGTCTGCCATGGCCGCGTGCCGATCCTGAACGGCACCGGCGGCACCGAAGTCGGCGGCTGCATCGCGGTGGGCAACCTGCTCGCCCCGCTCAAGCCCGGTTCCATCTGCGACGCGGCGCTGGGCGTGGGTGCCGACATCGTCGATGACCATGGCAACACCCTTGGCCCCAATCAGGTGGGCGAGCTGGTGCTGCGTGTCCCCTCCATCGGCCTGACGCCGGGGCTGTGGAAGGACCCGGGCGACGAGCGCTATCTCGAATCCTATTGGCAGCACATCCCCGGCATGTGGCGCCAGGGCGACTGGGCGGTGCGAGATGACGACGGGCTGTGGTTCATCCTAGGCAGGTCGGACGACACCATCAAGATTTCCGGCAAGCGCACCGGGCCGTCGGAGATCGAGGGCCTGCTGCTGGAGACGGGCAAGGTATCGGAGGCGGCTGCCATCGCGGTGCCCGATCCGGTCAAGGGCTCGGCGCTGATTCTCGTCTGCGTGGCCATGCCGGGCGTTGCCGTGAACGACGCCGTGCGCCGCGAGCTGAGCGATGCGGTGACCAACGGCATGGGGCGATCCTATCGGCCCAAGGATGTGGTTTTCGTCAGCGACCTGCCGCGCACGCGCAACATGAAGATCATGCGCCGCGTGGTGCGCTCGGTGTTCACCGGGCAGGATCCGGGTGACATTTCATCGCTGGTGAATCCGGAAGTGGTGACGGAGTTGCAGAAGCTGGTGGCTGGGTAGCCGGACCGAGCGGGCTGCTTCGCAGGCTCGGCCAGCCCTGCTGCGAGCGGGTGTATTGAAGATCGTTGTTTTCGTGCGGATGTCTTCATCATCCGCGCGAAAACAACGCTCCACACGAACGGATTTTTCGTTCGTGCAGGCTTTGGCAGAGTCGGTTTATGCTTTGTCCTGGATTTCGCCGCTTAAGCAAGTGCCATTTGTGTTATGGCAGCTTCATCAATCGCTTCGCCATGCTGGTGGCGAAGTCGGGCGCCTGCTTGCAGCTCCAGTCAAGGGTGTGGATGCGCTCGCAAATCTTCCAGCCCTCGGCGCTGCGCTTCCAGCGGTCGAGGTAGCGCAGGCTGCGCATGGCCATGGCGTCCGGGTCGGATGTTGCTGCGCCTGCGCGCACCAGGAATGCCAGCGCGTAGGTTTCCGTCTCGGCCGAATCGTCTTCAAGCCGGTCGACATTGAATGTGCCCATGAAGTGCGTGCACACGCGGATGGTGCCGTTTTCCATGTTCTCGAAATGCGACCGCAGCATGGCCAACATTGCATCCACGCCGACCACGGTGCCACGGTTGGCGTAGGTGCCCTTCACGTCTTCGGTGAAGCAGGCGCGTACCTGCGCGAGGTCGTTGCGATCAACGCCCTGGAAGTAGCGGGACACCACGGCTTGCATGGCGATGCGGTCAAGCAGCTGGCGATCGGTGGGTGCGGGCATGGCGCTTCCCTCGGTGTGGTGTGGAGGTTTCGCTGACGGGGTCCGGTCGCGCGCCGGTTCAGAAGCCCAGCTTGGTCGACATTTCCTTGACGCGCGCCGCGGCACCCGGCTTGGGCGATTCATATTGCTTGGGCAGGCCCGCGGTGTCGTAGACCGTCACGCCGCCCGGTTCGTTGTTGAACACCTTGTTGCCCTCCGGCGTGAGCACGTAGTTGGCCAGCAGGCGCGCCGCGTTAGGGTGCTTCACGCGGGCGCGCGCGGTCATGACCACGCGCGTCTCCAGCCCGGTATTCAGGTCGGGAATGACCATGGCGATGGGCGCCCCCTTGTCCTTAGGCCCTTGTCCAAGCGCCACCGGGACCGGCAGCTGGAAACCGCCTTCGCCGGCCGCCAGCGACTGGATGGCCGGCACGCCGCCGGGGTAGCGGCGCAGGTTGGGCGAAATCTTCTTGAAGTAGTCCTCGCCGTAGCGGTCCTGGATGAAGATCCAGAATTCTGCATACACCGTGCCCACACTGGTATCGGCCACCAGCACTTCGCCCTTCCACTTCGGGTTCAGCAGGTCCGCCCAGTCTTTCGGGATGTCGGCGCCCTTCACCTTGTTGGTGTTGTAGGCGATGGTCCATGGGGCGATCTGCACGATGGCGTTGTTGCCGTCGAAGAACTTGGCCGGGTACTCGCCGCTGGTAATGACGGGCAGGGCCGCCTTTGAGATCGGCTCGACCCAGCCCTTGGACTGGGTTTCATTGTAGGGAGCTGCGGTGCCGGCATTGAACACCACCCCGGCGGCGAACGTGCCGGCCTCGGCTTCGGTCAGATAGCGCTGCGTCATGGCCGCGGTGGTCAGGCGGATGAACTGCGTCTTGATGCCGTACTTGGCGGAGAAGCCGTCGACCACGCGCTTGCCGACATTTTCAGTCAGCGAAATGTAGAACGTCACCTCGCCCTCGGCCTTGGCGGCCTTGATGAGCGCTTCGAGTTCGGCTTGCGCGGCGGCCGGCGAAATCCTGGCCGCCTGCTGTGCGCGGGCAGGCAGCGCCGCGGCCAGCGCAATGACGATTGCTGCAACCAGATTGAAAATGCGGTGTCCCTGGGACGTGAGCGTGCGCTTCATGGTGGTTCATCCTCTCGATGATTGGCAATGGTCGGGCTGCACAGCCTGACGATTCTAGCCCTGATCCCTGCCGGGCGTTACGATCCCGCAGGCGTGGAGGCGCACGGGCCATTGCATTTCCGGATTGCGCTTCTCCTCCAGCGCCGGCGCTGATTTCGACTGGAAAGGCGTTCCGGAGCGGGCGCTGAATTTTGCATTGACGCAAGCCCGGAAACCACAGAAACTCGTGCGCTGTTGCGCGCGGCGGCGTAGCTGCGTTGGTGCCAGGTTGTCGCGATGCGATGCATTGCGACCATGCGCTGCATCGCGAAGCGCGTCGCGCCCTTGACGTGCAACCCGGATTTTCGTCCGCCGTGACCCGCGCACGAGACGGCCAGACCATTCAAATCAGCAAGGAGAACCATGGCTACAACCTATGAACCGGACCCGTCGTCCCAGCCGCTCAAGGGCATTCGCGTCATCGAGGTCGGCCTCTTTCATGCCGGCCCGACCGCGACCGGCATGCTGGCCTCGCTGGGCGCAGAGGTGATCAAGGTCGAGGACCCGAAGAGCGTCGATCCGGTGCGCAACGCCAGGCGCTTGTATGGTCAGGATGCCTCGCTGGCTAACGGCAGCACCACGGCCTTCGAGGCCTACAACGCCGGCAAGCAGGGCATCACGCTGAACCTCAAGCATCCTGAAGGCAGGAAGACGCTGTACCGGCTGGTCGAGAAAGCCGATGTCTTCCTGCACAACATGCGCGGCGAAACGGCGACGAAACTCGGCATCGATTTCGACGCGCTGGTGAAGGTGAAGCCCGACATCGTCTTCGGCACGCTGTCGGGCTTCGGTCCGCAGGGCGCGGAGTCCAAACGCCCTGGGCTCGACCCGGTCGGCCTCGCGCGGTCTGGCGCGATGACGGTGATTTCAGGCGGCAGCAAGCGCGATCCCTTCCTGCCGGCATCGGGCGTGGCGGACCGCGTTTCCGGCATGGTGGTGGGCTTTGGCATCGTTGCATCGCTGCTCGCGCGCGATCGCACCGGCAAACCCCAGAAGGTGGAAGGCTCCCTCATCGGCGGCGCGATGTGGCTGGCCCATCTCAACCTGCAACACGCGCTGTTCAAGGGTGCGGAACTCTTTCCGACCGACCACACGCAGGACCCGCTGCTCTCCTGTTACCAATGCGCGGACCAGCGCTGGATCTTCGTTGCGGCGATGACGGGCGAACTCTGGTCGGAACTGTTCCGCGGCCTCGAGATGCCGGAATTGGTCCAGGACGCGCGTTTTGCCAACGTCGAAAACCGCTGGAACAACCGCGCCGACATCGCCAAGATCCTGATCGGGCGCTTCGCATCGAAGCCCTCGGACCACTGGCTGAAATCGTTCGCCATGCAACCCAACCTGATCTTCGAGCGCGTGCAACGCCCCACCGACATCGCGAACGACCCGCAGATGCTTGCCAACAACTACCTGGTCGAGATCGACGACGCCAAGATTGGACGGAACAAGCGCATCGCCTTCCCGCTGCATATCAACGACAAGCCGGCCGGGCGCGTGGGGCCGTCGCCGGGCCATGGAGAGCACACCACCGAGGTGTTGCGCTCGCTGCTCGGAATGAGCATGGCCGAGATCGATGCCTTGAAGAAGGACGGTGCCGCCTGACGATGGCGGCGGGTGAGCCCGTTCAGGCCGGCTTGAACTTGGCCAGCGTCACTTCCGGCGTGAGATCGTCGTACCAGACCTTGACCGGCATCCCGACCTTGAGTTGATCATGCGGGATCCCGGTCACCCAGGTGACCAGGCGCGGGCCTTCGTCGAGTTCAACTACCACCGCGGCGTAGGGCATGTAGCTCACCCAGGCCTTGCCGATCGGTGCCATGGGCACGGTCCAGCAGTACACCTTGCCCGTGCCTTTTACCGGCGCCCACTCCGTCTCCATCGAGTAACACTTGTTGCACAGCGGGCGCGGCGGGTGCCGGAAGATCTTGCACTTGGCGCAACGCTGGAAGCGCAGGTCATGCGCCTTGCAGTGGTCGTAGAATTCCTTGGCCGTGCCCTGCAGCACGGGTAGCTGGTAGTCGTCGTGCACGTTTGTATTCATCGTGTTTTCCCTAATTTCGCAGAATGGCAATGGATCCGTGGCCGTGGCCGCCCCAGCCGGTCACCACGCCAAGCTCGGCGTCCTTGACCTGGCGCTCGCCGCAGCCCAGCCGCAACTGGGCGACGGCTTCGATCACATGGTTCATGGAGGTGTTGTGCGCCTGTGACAACAGGCCGCCGTGCGTGTTCACCGGCAGCGTGCCACCCAGCTCGATGTTGCCGTTCTCGCAGAACGGGCCGCCTTCGCCCTTCTTGCAGAATCCGGCCGACTCGATCTGCAGGATGGCCTGCCCGGTGAAGCAATCGTAGATTTCGGCAAAGTCGATGTCGGCGGGCTTCACCCCGGCCATGGCATAGGCGCGCGGTGCCGAGAAGTCGAGCCCGATCTTGAGGATGTCCGGACGGTTCGGGATGTCATGCGGCGGGAACGGGTGGCCGGAGGCGACCCCGCTCACGTAGACCGGCCTGTGCTTGAGGTCCTTGGCGCGCTCGGCCGTCGTCATGACGAAGGCGCCGGCGCCGTCGGTTTCCAGGCTGCAGTCGAGCAGCTTGTAGGGCCAGGTGATCCACTTGGAGGCCATGTAGTCGGCCATCGTCATCGGCTTGCCGCGCATGATGGCGTTGGGGTGCAGTTGTGCGTGCTTCCTCATGGCCACGGCCACGGCGCCCAGTTGCTCCTGGGTGGTGCCGTACAGGTGCATGTGGCGCTGCGCCATCCAGGCATAGTGCTGGGGCGGCGCGCCGGCACCGAAGGGGCGATAGTAGTCGCGGATGTATTCGGCCGCCTGCAGCGCGTTGCTGGGGTTGGCGGTCAGGTCGCGCGCCCGGGCCCCGGTGTAGAAGTAGCTGCAGTGCGGCACCAGCACGTAATTGCACACGCCGGTGGCCAGCGCAAGGACGGCGCCTTCCAGGGCCGACACGATCTGCGCGCCACCCATCTCCGGAAAGGCCGTGGTGTAGGCGAGGTCCTGGATGCCGAGGTTGGCGGCATAGTCGCCGGCCGTTGCGCCGCCGTTGTGCCCATTGGGCAGGACCACGCCGTCGATCTGCGAGGGTTTGATGCCTGCGTCGTTGATCGCCATCATGGTGGCTTCCATCGACAGCTGCAGCGGAGACTTGGTGGTGCCGCGGGTGTAGGCAGTCTCGCCTATGCCGACGACGCAGGTTTTGTCGCGTAGTGCCTTGGGATCTGCCATCGGTGTACTTTCCGGAAAGTGACGAAGGTAAGTGTGTTTTTCGCGGGCGGTGACAACCGATTGGCGTGCCGTCCCTCTGGTTGCAGCGGCCGCGCTCCCTCATTCGCGGCTACTGTCTGGATCGATGCACTTTAATCGATTCGGCGGTGCGCGTAAATACAGCGCAAGAGATGCTCATCCGTTGGGCGATCCCGCCAGGGAGGCAGTTTCGGTGGGGTATGAGGTGCCGTGTCCCCTCGCACTGGAAGGGAAACTCAGCAGTTCTTGCCGGTATTGATCCATTTTCCGGTGGCTGCATTGCACAGTTGCAGGCTCATCTTTACGCACCATGTTGCCTTGTCCGGGACGAATCGTCCATCCATGTCGCAGCTGGGTCCCGGAGGCGGCGGGGTGGGCGCGGCCGCTTTGGCAGGCTTGTTCTGCGCCTTGGCTTGATCGGCAGCCTGTGCGAGCATGAATGATTCGCTGTTGCCTGCCGCGTGCGAAACTGAGGCAGCGGCGAACAGTACGATTACGGTCAGGATTTTCATGGTTGCTCCTTTGCTTGGATGGAAGTACTAGTTCAATCGCGCTCGACATTGTCCGGCGGCGAATTGGGCGGAATGCGCAACGGCGGCGCAATCGCAATGGGTGAATGCTATCTCACGTCATGCCCCTGCGTCATGCCCTGAAGCCGCATGCGTGTGAATTCTGACCGGCCAATCGGGCGCAAATACCGTGGTTTGCATGTATTTCTCCAGGCTTTGTTAATCTAGCGGCTCTCCAATCGTGTTCTGCTGAGAATGGAATCGCCATGAACGTAGGACTTGCCGTCACCCGCATCGCCCAGCGTGCCCCGAATAGCCTGGCCCTCTTCGACGGGGCGCGCACCATGGATTACCGCACGCTCGACGAGCGCACCAACCGCCTCGCCAACGCGCTGTTGGGCGCGCACGGCCTGAACAAGGGCGACCGCGTCGCGCTGCTCATTCATAACCGCATGGAAGTGATCGAGGTGCTGGTGGGCGCGGTCAAGGCAGGGCTCGTCTACGTGGGCCTGAACTTCCGCATGTCGGAAGCGGAACTGGGCACGTGCCTGGCCAACGCCGAGCCGTCGATCATGATTGCCGAGCCCGAATACGAAGCGCTGGCCGCAAGGCTGGCCAAGGCGCGCGGCGTCCCGCTCTTGGTGCTCGACACCGCGGACGGCCAGCAGGGCAGTTACGAAGGCGTGCTTGCCGCCACGAGCCCGGCTTTCCCCGCTTCGGCACACCAGGGCTTTCCGGAGGACAAGTTCGCCATCGTCTACACCAGCGGCACCACCGGTCTGCCCAAGGGCATCCTGTTCAGCCATGCTGCGGCCGTGCAGCATGGCACGACGGCGTGCCTGGAATACGAGATCACAGAGAGCACGCGCTACCTGATCCAGATCCCGCACAACTCCAGCGTCAACATCACCATGGTGCCGGTGCTGATGGCGGGCGGCGCAGTGGGCTTCGCCGATAGCCGCGGCTTCGATGGTTTCGCTTTTTGCGATGCCGTGGAGCGCAACCAGGTCACGCACACCTTCCTCGTGCCGACCCAGCTGTCGCGGCTGCTCGAGCAGGACCGGGGCGACTTCCCCAAGCGCCTCTCGACGCTGCGCATCCTCGGCTACGGCTCTTCGCCCATTCCGGCCGAGCGCCTGCGCCAGCTCATCGCCAAGTACGGCCCCATTTTCATCCAGCTCTACGGCATGGCGGAGATCGCCTCCATCGGCACACTGCTCAGGAAGGACGATCACGTGCGCGCCCTGGGCGACAAGCCGGACCTGCTGGCCTCCTGCGGGCGGCCCTCGTTCGCCACCACCGTGCGTGTGGTGGACGAGCAGGGCCGCGACGTGCCCGCCGGCGAAACCGGCGAGATCATCTTCGGTGGGCCGCACACGATGACCGAATATTTCCGCGAACCGGACCGCACCGAGAAGGTGCTGATCGGCGGCTGGATGCGCTCGGGCGACGTTGGGCGCATGGACGAAGAGGGCTACTACTACATCGTCGACCGCATCAAGGACCTCATCATCCGCGGCGGCTACAACCTCGCGCCGAGCGAAGTGGAGAAGGTGCTCTACACCCACCCGGCGGTGCTGGACGCCGCGGTGGTCGGCGTACCGGACGACAAGTGGGGCGAGGCGGTGCTCGCCGTGGTGTCGCTGAAACCCGGCATGAAGGCCACCGAAGACGAACTGCTGAAAGTCTGCAAGGCCTCGACGCTCTCGTCCATCAAGCAGCCGGAGCGCGTGGAGATCGTGGCCGACATGCCCAAGAACACCATCGGCAAGATCGACAAGAAGGCGGTTAGGGAGAAGTATTGGCTGGGAAGAAGGAAAGTGTAGAGTGTGGGTAAGTAAGTTTTACCTTGAGTAGTCAACAATATGGGTATTGATTCAGCCGTGCTCCGACACTAACCCCATGGATTGACCACGGGAACATCGAGGTCGGCGAAGTCTTTGATGTTTCGGGTTGCCAGCGTTCCGCGTTTCGCAAGGGCGATGCCCGCGATCTGTGTGTCCCGGATATCGACCGTGCGGCCGGCCCGTTGGCGGCGGGCGGCGAGGTCCGCCGCCCTTTCAGCCGCGGCCGTGTCGAAAATCAGCACGCGGTCTTCCAGTTCTTCCGACAGGATCTGGGTGAAGGCGGCCTGCAGCGACTGGCGCCTTTTTCCTGCCGGTAGCAGGGCGAGGCCCAATCGGATTTCGAACAGGCTGACGCTGGTAATCCAGATCGAGTCAGCCGGTTGCTGGTCGAGCCACTTGATCACCGCGACATCGGGCGCCTTGCGCATCAACGCCGACAACACGTTGGTATCGAGGATGATCATTTGTCGAAGCGCGGCGGCCGGGGCGATTGGCCGCGCAATTCAGGCAAGTCGCTGGTAAGGCCGTGTTGGCCGAAGCGTGCCGCCATGCGCGACCCCAGGCCGGTTGCCGGGGTGCCCTTTTCCTTGACGGCGTTGCGCAGGATCTGCCGGATTTCTTCTTCCATGCTGCGCTTGTGCCGCGCCGCGCGGCGCTTCAGGCGAACTTTGACGTCTTCTTCGAGATCCCTGACGATGAACTGGGCCATGGCAGCCTCCGTCTGCGGTTAAGTGATATCACGATATCACTTGGCATCCGATCTGGCAATTTCAGTGGCCTTGCAGTGGCCTTGCAGTGGCCCGTTGCAGTGGCCTTGCAGTGGCCCGGTCGGGAGAGCCCTGGCCGGGAACCCGGCTGAGAACGCGCGTCGAATTCACATCCGATCATCGAATCCCATCCCAAGCGAGCCGCTCGGCTCGCCAGGTATCGTGCTCAACGCGGCAGTTATAGTCAAAGATCATCTCCGCGCGCTCCTTGAGCGAATACGGCGCCCACGCCGGTAGCGCGGGGTGGTTGGGGTCGCCGCGTTTGAGGAATCCAACGCCTGCATCGACCACCTGCTGCGCCACCGCGCCGAGCGGGGTCCCGCCGAAGAGGTGCGTGTTGTTGAACAGCATGGCGAGGAAGGTGCCGAAGTCGAGGTTGTAGTGCGCGAGCCAGGCCTTGCTGCCGGCCTGGCACTGGGCCTCGGCCACGCGGATGGCGGGCAGGCGCCAGTTGGCGTCGGTGACGATGTCGGCGAGCAGCGTCGAGGGCGATGCGCCGGGGCGGGTCTTCCGATACACATCGACGATGACGTCGGCCCGGTCGCCGAGGTTGGCGCGCACGTAGTCGCGCAATTCCGCTTCATTGCCCCAGCCCCAGCGAAAGGGCTTGTGAGCGGTGCCGTCGAAATGCTCGAAGCGCGCCGCCTCGATCATCACCGGGACATTCTTTGCGCTGCCCTTGGCGATGGCCTCGGTGGGCCCATCGTGCAGCACGTGTCCGTCGATGACCGGGGCGAACCACAACCCGTCGGCCAACGTGGAGGGGAAGGCGCGGATGGCGGGCAGTTTGGTAAACGCGCTCTTGGTCGCCTGCACGAGTTGTAGCGCGGGGATGGCGTTCAACTTGTCGATTTCGCCGCGCTTGATGCCGAGTTCACCCAGGAGCGCGTGCGCGGCCCGCGTGGCGGCGTCGATGGTGACACGGTGCCACATCAGGTAGCCGTTCATGATGATGGCCTTGTGCGCGAGGCCCTGTGCCGCGGGCATGCCGAGCCACGTCCAGGTCTTCGAGCCGCCGCCTGAGCCACCGGCAATGGTGATGTTGCCCGGGTCGCCGCCGAACGCCGCGATGTTGTCGCGCAGCCAGGTGGTGGCGGCGACCAGATCGAGCATGCCATTGTTGCCGGAGGTGGCGTAGCGCTCGCCCATGGCCTCGGCGAGGTACAGGTGCCCGAACGCGCCGAGGCGATGGTTGACGGTGACCACGACTACATCGCCATGCCGCGCGAGGGCGGTGCCTTCCGCGGCCACGCGCGAACCGGAACCGACGCTCCAACCGCCGCCGTGGAACCACACCACCACAGGGCGCTTCTTCGCGTGGCCTGAACCAGGAGTCCACACATTCAGAACGAGGCAGTCTTCGCCAAGCGTCCCCTCGCGCAGGCTGAGGCCCGTCTGCGCGCCCATGCCGAGGCGCCACGGCGCCATGGCGGCCCACTCGGCGATGCCCGGGTCTTCGGCGCGGATCATCTGCGGGCACGACGGTCCGAACTCAAGCGCTTCGCGCACACCGGCCCAGGCTGCAGGCGGTGCCGGCGGCAGGAAGCGGTTCCTGCCGCTCGTGTCGCCGCCGTAGGGGATGCCGCGGAAAACCTCGATGCCGCCGGAGACGCTGCCGCGAAGCTTGCCGGCCGTGGTCTCAACGATGGGTGTGAACGTAGATACGGCGGAAGGCATGGCCGGTTATTCCGGTTCGATGTTGAACTGGCGCGCCTGCTCGGTGAAGAACTGCGTGTACTGGCCGTGGCGCTGCTGGGCGACGGCGGCCGTTGACCCGACTGCGGAGAGCCCGAACTTCTTCAGCGCGTCCTTGACGTCGTCGCGCGCCAGCGCCGCATTGATGGCGGCGCGCATCTTGTCGACGACGGGCTGCGGCGTGCCCTTGGGGACATGCATCATGTACTCCACGCCGATCACCGAAGGCAGGCCGAGTTCGTTGAACGTCGGCACGTTCGGGAATGCCGCCAGCCGCTGGTCACCCGTGGTCGCGATCGGCGTGATGCGCGCGGCGTTCTGCGCCACGGCGGCTTCGGTGAAGAACGACAGCTGCGTTTCGTTGGTGTAGGCCGCCAGCCACATCTGCGGCGAGCCGCCCTTGTAGGGCACGCCGGTGAGCTGGGTGCCGTATTTCTGGTTGATGGCCAGCATGAAGAGGTTCTGCGTGGTCTGCACGCCGCCGTGGCCCTGGAACACCTTGCCGGCATTGGACTTCGCGAAGCTCACCATCTCGGCGAAGGTCTTGTAGGGCTGCTGGTTGTTGGCCGCGTACATCAGCGGCGTCGAGGCGACGATGGAAATCGGCGGCAGGTCGGTGACCGGATCAAAGGTGAGATCCTTCATGAAGGCCTTGGCCGTCGCCAGGTTCTGGTTTGAAACCAGCACCGTGTAGCCGTCCGGCGCCGAGCGGGCGACGGACTCGAAGGCGATGCGGCCGCTGGCGCCCGGGCGGTTGTCCATGACGATGGGTTGCCCCAGCACGCCAATCATTGCCGGCGACATGACGCGCATCATGTTGTCGGGGGTTGCTGCTGCCGCAAGATTGGTGATGACGCGGATGGGCTTGTCCGGGTAGGCCTGCGCGGCCGAGTGCCCGGAGAGCAGCAATGAGAACAGTGCGGTGATGGCGACAGCGGTCTGGCGCAGGAACATGGTTTCCTCCTTGGATGTGCCCATTTCGAATGTACAGGCTGACTCTAGTCCGAACGAATCTGTTAATTTTCTTGACGAGCCGGGGTGGCGGTCAGTCGGGAAGACCTGCGAAAGGGTCCTTCTCCCCCGCCGGCAGCGGCACCTTCGTGGCATTGATGGTCATCGAGATGAGGCCGTAGTAGCCGAGGATGCCGATGAGGTCGACAACGCCGGTGTCGCCAAGGGTCTGGTGCGCGCGCGCCGCCGTGGCATCGGACACCTTGCGCGTGCGCAGCAGCTCGCGCGCGTAGTCATAGACGATGCGCTCGTCTTCCTGCGTGAACGACGGCGCCCGGCCGGTGCGCAGCGCCTCGATGTTCTCCGCGCAGTGGCCGGCCTTGGCGGCGATGGGCGCATGCGCGTACCACTCGAAGGGCGCGCGCCAGTATTCGGCCGTCACCAGGATGGCGAGCTCCGACAGCCGCGGCGGCAGGCAGGTGCCGTAGCGGCAGAACGCGCCCAGCGCCTGCGCGCGCTCGGCGAGGCCGGGCGACTGCAGCCACGCAAGCAGCGGCCCCTCGACGCGTCCGCGCGGGCCGCTGGCAATCATGTCGTGCACGCGCCGCTGTTCGACGCTCATGGTCTCGGGGTTCAGGGGTTGCAGTCGGCTCATGGTTCCTCGCTTCAGTGGTTATGGTCGGGATCAGGCAATGCGCTTTCCCTGTTGCTGCCAGTACGGCTCGCGCAATTCACGCTTCAGGAGTTTTCCGATGGTGCTGCGCGGCAGCTCGTCGCGGAATTCCAGCTCGGACAGGCGCTGCAGCTTGCCCAGGCGCGCATTGGCCCAGCGCAGCAATTCCAGCTGCGTGAGGGTTGACTCGGGGGCCTTGACCACCAGCGCGAGCGGCGTCTCGCCCCAGGCCTCGCTCGGCACGCCGATCACCGCGCAGTCGCGCACGTCCGGATGCTGCGCCAGCACGCCCTCGAGGTCGGCGCTGTAGATGTTGAAGCCGCCGGAGATGATCATGTCCTTGGTGCGGTCGAGCAGGATGACGAAACCATCCTCATCCATGCGGCCGATGTCGCCGCTGCGCTGCCAGGCCCGGCCTTGTTCATCGATCCAGCGCGCCTGCGCGGTCTCCTCCGGCTTGTTGAAGTAGCCGTCCATCATGTACGCCGAGTGGCCAATCAATTCGCCGGCGTCGCCGCGCGGCACTTCGCGCATCTGTGCATCGACGATGCGAAATTGCATGCCCGGGATGGGGATGCCCACCGTATGCAGCTTGTCCGGGTGATCGTGTGCCTGCAGCATGCAGCCGACGCCGCCCTCGGTCATGCCGTAGACCTCCGTGAAGCGGCCCGGCCAGTCGGTGATCAGCCAGCGCTTCAGGTCGGCCGACAGCGGTGCGGAGGTGGAGAATTTCCAGACGAATGACGACAGGTCATAGCTGTCGAAGTCGGCGATTTCGCGCAGCCTGCGGTATTGCACCGGCACCTGCATGGTGTGGGTGGCGCGCTCGCGCTGCGCGAGTTCCAGATAAGTCCTGGCGTCCGACTTTCGCATCAGGACCACCGCACCGCCCCAGGCAACGGCTGGCAACAGCGCGAACTGCGTGGTGTTCGAGTACAGCGGCGTGGAGATGAGCATGCGCGTCTGCTCGCCGAACCGATAGCCGATGCGCGCCGTCCAGTACGACTTGCGCGAGAAATGGCTGTGCAGGATGCCCTTGGGAACACCGGTCGTTCCCGAGGAGTAGATCAGGTAAAACGGGTCGGATTCATCGACCGGCACGCCAGGGTTTGTGCGCGGCTGCTTCTGCAGCCAGGATGCGTAATCGACCCAACCGGAAATGGCGGCGTCCGCAGCCGCGTCGAAGACGATGCATCGCTCGTCAGGCAGCAGCGGATTGCCGGCGCGCGCCTGCTCGGCCAGCGCCAGCATGCGCTCCGAGGCGAAGAGCATCCGCGCCCCGCAATCCGCCAGCATCAGCTTGAGCGAGCCCGCATCGGCCATGCCCGAGAGCGGCACGGCGCAATTGCCGGCGCGGATGATGGCGAACAGCGTGACGAAGTACGCCAGCGAATTCTCGGCGAGGATGGCCACTTTTTCCGACTTGCGCACCCCGCTCCCGATGATGCCGTTGGCCACCTGGTTGGCCTGCCGGTCGAACTCAGCCCAAGACAGTCGAAAGCCCTCGAATATCAGCGCGTCATCGTCCGGGCGCCGGCGTGCGTGGTATTCGATCAGCGCGCTGATCTGGGCGTTGGGATTGAAGTCGTCTGGCATGGCAAGCCGTGAGTGCATCCGGCGAATACTACGTCACAGAGGACGGGCGGTCATGGCGTTCGTTGGCTCCTAAGGAAGCGCTGATTAAGTCCCAAAAGATGTGAAAGCCAAGGCAAGCTTCCTTCTGAAGTCGGGGGATTTACAAGGGGGCAGGCCCCCTTGTTCAGTGTTTTCCCATCTCTGCCGGGCTGAACGAATCGCGGTCTCACAGCCAGCGGCGAACCCTGCGCCTGTACGCCGTGTAGTCTTCATCGAACAATTTTTCCAGCACCCGCTCTTCAGGAGCGATCTGGAAGCGGCCGATCCAGGCAAAGAACACCAGTGGCCCCGTGATGGCCCATGGCGCGGCCAGGAACAATGCCCACGCCATGAGCATCAACAGCATGCCGACATACATCGGGTTGCGCGAGATGCGGTAGACGCCGGAGGTCACGAGTGCCGTGGTCTTGGCTGGCTTCAGCGGGTTCACCGTGGTCTTCGCGCGCAGGAAGAACAACAGGCCCGCCAGGTCGAAGGCGGCGCCGACGAGGGCGATGACGATGCCGCCACCGATGCGGGTCGCCGCGGGGATATCGAGCGCCGGCGTGACCGTCGACAGGAACCACATGGCCGCCGCGCACGCGAGGCCCACGACCGGCGGCGGGATCTTCAGTTCCAGTGATGGCATGTCGCGCGCTCAGCCGGCGCCGGCATGTTGGTAGGCCGCAAGGCACCACGCCTCTTCGTCCCTGAGCCAGGCGCAAACACCCACTGCGGTCCGATGTCGTCGGGGGCGAAGCTGGGCTGGTTGGCGGGGACGTCGATCAACGGCGCGCCCACGAGGACACGCCCGGGTCTTGGTCAAGGCCCATTGAATACTAACAGATAATAGATTTAATCCACGTCAATTAGACAGCAATTATCTAATTGCTGACATCCATATTTCCCGATCCTGGGGACGCTGCTGTCCCCGCCACGGTTCGGGCGACCGCTTACCCCAACCGCAATCCCAGCTGCAACAATTCATCCCAGACATCCCCCTTGGCCACGCCCTTGACCATGCGATCGATGCGCGCCGCATGCGATATGGCCGCCAGCAGCGCTTCGCGCGCGACGCGCTTGGCCGCGCGCCCGACCAGGGAAGTGCGTGGTTCGCCCCAGACGCGACTCTCGCGGCAGACATCGGCGAGGGGACGTCCCTGCGCGAGACCGTGCTGCACACGGGCGATGGCGCGGATTTCCTCGGACACCACCCACAGGATGCGTGGTGGCGCTTCGCCTTCGCCCTTGAGGCCGTCGAGCATGCGCGCGAGGCGGGCCTTGTCGCCGGCCATCATCGCCTCGGTGAGCTTGGCGGCATCGTAGCGCGCCACATTGAGCACCGTATCGCGCACCGTATCGAACGACAGTTCGCCGGGGGGAAGGAGCAGCCCGAGCTTCTGGATTTCCTGGTGCGCCGCGAGCAGGTTGCCCTCCACGCTGTCGGCCATGAAGGCGAGGGTGTCCTTGTCGGCGCGTTGTTTTTGCCTGGCCAGGCGGCCGGCGATCCACTCCGGCAGGCGCGCACGCTCGATGGGGTAAATCTCCACGCTGCTGCCGACGCGCGCCAGGGCCGTGAACCAGGCGGCCGACTGGTCGCGCTTGAACAGGCGCGGAATGGTGACCACGGTGAGCACTTCGGGCGACAGCGACTTGCAGTATTCGACGATGATTTCGCCGCCCTGCGTGCCGGGCTTGCCGCTGGGGAGGCGCAACTCGACGATTTTCCGATCCCCAAACAGCGACAAGCTGGCGCCGGCCGAACGCAGCGCGCCCCAGTTGAAGCTGCGGTCCACTACCAGCACATCGCGTTCCGAGAAACCCTCGGCGCGCGCCTTCTTGCGGATGGCGTCGCCCGCTTCCATGGACAGCAGCGGTTCATCGCCGTGCAGCAGGTACAGCGGGGCAAGGCCGCGGGACAGGCTCGCCTCGAGCTGGTCCGCGCGCAGGGAGGGCATGTTGTGCCTAGGCTCCCGACAGCTTTGCTGTCAGGAGGCTGGAAGTAGCGAGTACGCGGGAGTACATGTTCGTGACTGCGCCCTCGAGGGTGCGAACCATCTAGCCTTCCGGCGTCACGCGCGCGCTGCCGAGCCGGCGCAGGATCTGCTGCACCATGTCCGACTGCATGTCGCGGTACAGGAGGCCTTCCTCGGTTTCCTTGGCAAGCACCTGCGAGTCGTTGAACGAGATGTCGCGCGTGAGCGTGATCTCGTTTTCCGGGAGGTATTCACGCCCGCGCGCGTCGACCACGCGGAAAGCGAACTTGTACTTGAGCTGGAACTCGCGCACACGCCCGGCGGTGTTGAACGACAGGATCACTTTTTCGCGCTGGTCGGCGGACATGATCAGCTGCGCCTGGGCCTTGTCCGGGGCATCGACCAGCTTGGTCTGCGTGCCGCTGGCGATATTGCGCTTGAGTTCCACCGCCAGGGCGGTGGTGCCGGGCACGTACAGCGTGGCGAAGGGCAGCGTGGTCTGTCCGCGCAGCTGGAAACCGCAGCCCGACAGCGCGAATGCGAGGGCGAGTGCCGCCAATGCGCGGGGTGCTCGTCGAAGGTTCGGTCTGGAAAAGACAGCCATCAGATCACACTACCACATTGACCAGTTTTCCCGGCACCACGATGACCTTCTTGACCGGTTTGCCTTCGGCGAGTCGCAACACTGCCTCGTGCACACGCGCCAGTGCTTCGATGGCCTCGCGCGTGGCCGTGGCCGGCGCCTTCACATGGCCGCGCAACTTGCCATTCACTTGCAGCACCAGTTCGATCTCGTCCTGCACCAGCGCCGCCTCGGCTGGCTCCGGCCAGGCGGCGCGCAGCACGTCCTCGCCGAAGCCCAGGTCGCGCCAGAGCTGGTGGCAGATGTGGGGGGTGATGGGGGAGAGCACGCGCAGAAGAATGGACAGGCCCTCTTCGGTCACTTCAGCATGCAGCGTCGGGTTGTCCCGGGGCGCCGCCTTCAGCGCGTTGAGCATCTTCATGCACGCCGAGGCCACGGTGTTGAACTGGAAGCGGCCGAGGTCGTAATTGGCCTGGCGCAGGTTGAGGTGGATTTCGCGGCGTGTCGCAGCCAGCGCCGCATTTGACGATTGCAGCAGCTTGGCGCCGGCCAGCGTTTTTGTTGCCGGGAGCGTCGGGCGCACCGTCTGGTCATAATCCACGGCGAAGGCCCACAGCGACTTGAGGAATCTGGCCGAGCCATCCACACCGGTGTCCGACCACAGCAGCGTCGTCTCCGGCGGGCTGGCGAACATCATGAAGAAGCGCGCCGTGTCAGCGCCGTATTCCTCCACCAGCGACTGCGGGTCCACGCCATTGTTCTTCGACTTCGACATGGTGCCGATGCCGGCTGATTCCACCGGCGCCCCGTCTGCCCTCAGCACCGCTCCCGTGCGCTTGCCCGCCGCATCGGTGGTGAGGTCCACGTCGATCGGGTTGAAGTACCTGATCTTTCCCTGGTCTTCCTTGCGAAAGAAGATCTCGTTCAGCACCATGCCCTGGCACAGCAGGTTCTTGAACGGCTCATCGAAGTCCACCAGGCCGAGGTCGCGCATGACCTTGGTCCAGAAGCGCGAATACAACAAGTGCAGGATGGCGTGCTCGATGCCGCCGATGTACTGGTCCACGGGCAGCCAGCGCTTGATGCTGGCGTCCACCATCGCTTTGTCGTTGCCCGGGCAGGCATAGCGCATGTAGTACCAGGACGAATCGACGAAGGTGTCCATGGTGTCGGTTTCGCGCTTGGCCGGCTTGCCGCATCTGGGGCAGGCGCAGTTGAGGAAGGCTGCGTGCTTGTTGAGCGGATTTCCTGTGCCATCGGGGACGAGGTCTTCGGGTAGTTTCACCGGCAACTGGTCGTCAGGCACCGGCACCGTGCCGCACGCTGCACAATGAATCAGCGGGATCGGGCAGCCCCAGTAGCGCTGGCGCGAGATGCCCCAGTCGCGCAGCCGCCAGGTCACCTGCTTGTCGCCGAGTCCTTTGGCTTTCAGGTCTGCGGCGATGGCATCGACCGCGGCCTGGTATTCAAGCCCGTCGTACTTGCCCGAGTGCGCGCAGCGGCCGTAGTCGCCGTACCAGGGTTCCCAGGCGTCGCTGGAATAAGCTTTGCCCGCGATGTCGATCACCTGCTTGATCGGCAGGCGGTATTTCTTGGCGAACTCGAAGTCCCGTTCGTCGTGCGCCGGCACCCCCATCACCGCGCCTTCGCCGTAACTCATGAGCACGTAGTTGCCCACCCAGACTTCGATCTTGTCGCCGGTAATCGGGTGGTTGACATACAGCCCGGTCGCCATGCCCTTCTTTTCCTGCGTGGCCAGTTCGGCTTCCATCACCGCGCCGCGCTTGCATGCATCGACGAAGGCGGCCAGCGCCTGATTGCGCTTGGCGGCGTAGGTGGCGAGCGGGTGTTCGGCTGCCACCGCGCAGAAGGTCGCGCCCATCAGGGTGTCGGCGCGCGTGGTGAACACGCGCAGCACACCCGGGCGGCCGTCCAGCGTGTACGGGAAGCCCAGGTTGACGCCGACGCTCTTGCCGATCCAGTTGGCCTGCATGGTCTTCACGCGCTCGGGCCAGCCGGGCAACGTGTCGAGCGCGGACAGCAGCTCCTCGGCGTACTTGGTGATGCCGAAGTAATACATGGGGATTTCGCGCTTCTCGACCACGGCGCCGGTGCGCCAGCCGCGCCCGTCGATGACCTGCTCGTTGGCGAGCACGGTCTGGTCCACCGGGTCCCAGTTCACGGTGCCGGTCTTCTGGTAGGCAATGCCTTTCTCAAGCATGCGCAGGAACAGCCACTGGTTCCAGCGGTAGTACTCGGGCGTGCAGGTGGCCAGCTCGCGGTCCCAGTCGATGGCAAAGCCCAGCGACTTCAACTGCTTCTTCATGTAGGCGATGTTGTCGTAGGTCCACTTGGCCGGCGGCACGCCATTGGCCATGGCGGCATTCTCGGCCGGCAGGCCGAAGGCGTCCCAGCCCATGGGCTGCAGCACGTCGAAGCCGCGCATCTTGTGGAAGCGGGTGACGACGTCGCCGATGGTATAGTTCCTCACATGCCCCATGTGCAGCTTGCCCGAGGGGTAGGGAAACATCGACAGGCAGTAATACTTCGGCTTGCCCGAGTCGGTGCCGGCCCGGAATGCGGCGGACTTGTCCCAATGCGCCTGCGCGTCGCGCTCGATGCGCTCCGGTTGGTAGTGGGGATTCAAGGCTTGGGGTGGCATGGCGGCCCGAATATCGCGGAAAACGTGAATTATAACCGCTGGGGTCGGCGCTTCTGTACCGCTTCCTGTATGAACGCCTGACAGAGTTGCGGTCAGGCGCCCCGAATTAGGGGGCGCGCGAGGGGATGTGTCTCCTCGCATAGACAGGCCCCACCAAGGCGGGGCCTGGCATGGCCGACACTATCGGCAGGACACACCAATGAGGAGATCGGCATGAAGACCAAGGTTCTTTTTCCGCGCTTTTTGGCTTTCCCCAGGCTGCTCGCTCCAGCGCTCGCCATCGCGGCATTCGCTACGCTGCCGCTCGGGCCCGCACTCGCCGCGAGCGCGCCCGCGCCCCGCGTCGCCAATGTGGTGGTCGAGGCGGTGCAGATGCCGGCCTGGCTCGAGCGGGACGGTGGCTCGCAACCGCTCTATCCGGGGATGGAACTGCGTGACAATGACCGCTTGAAAACCGGCAACGGCTCGCGCCTGTTGCTGCGCACGCGCGACGGCAGCGCGGTCAAGCTGGGTGCCAATGCGACGTTCAGGCTGGGCGGCGCCGAGCAGCGCCCGGGCAACGTATTCGCCGCCACCATGCAGGTGCTGGAAGGCGCCTTCCGTTTCACCACCGATTCGCTGGCCAGGTATCGCGGCAAGCGGGAGATCACCATCCAGGTGGCCAACGTCACTGCCGGAATCCGGGGTACTGACCTGTGGGGGAAATCGGCACCCAATCGCGAGATTGTCTGTCTCATCGAAGGCAGGATCGAAGTCGCGCCGCAGAACGAGGCCCCCATCGCCATGGACCAGCCGCTGCAGTTCTATGTGCGCGAGAACGGGCGCTCGCAGCCCGTTGGACTGGTGGCAGCCGCGCAGCTGCGCGAGTGGGCCACGGAGACCGACATCGCCGACGGGCGCGGCGCCGTGCGTCGCGGCGGGCAGTGGAAACTCACCCTGACGACCGCCGACACGCAGAAGGCGGCGCTGGAGGTGTATGACCGCGTGCGCGAGGCCGGATATGCGGCCGAGATACGCCCGGTCAAGGAGGGCGACAAGTCGGCCTACGCGGTGCGCCTCGCCAACCTGCCCTCGCGTGCCGAAGCCGAGGCGCTCGCCGCGAGCTTGAAGGGGCAGCTGGGATTGGACGAACTCAAGGTATCGCGATAGTGCGCACGACGACCGCTTGAGCGCGAGGCCGGGGGAGTAAAATTGGCGCCAGCATTTTATTGGTGGCGACGTGTCCCTTCTTGACAATCTCAATCCCGAACAACTCGCCGCAGTCACGCTGCCCGACCAGCACGCGCTGATCCTCGCCGGCGCCGGCTCCGGCAAGACCCGCGTCCTCACCACGCGCATCGCCTGGCTGATCCAGTCCGGGCGCACCAGCCCCGCCGGGCTGCTGGCGGTCACCTTCACCAACAAGGCAGCCAAGGAAATGCTCACGCGCCTGTCGGCGCAGCTGCCGATCAACACGCGCGGCATGTGGGTGGGTACCTTCCACGGCCTGTGCAACCGCTTCCTGCGCACGCACTTCCGCGAGGCCGGGTTGCCGCAGCTGTTCCAGATCCTCGATTCGCAGGACCAGCTCTCGGCGGTGAAGCGGGTGCTGCGCAGCATGAACGCCGATGAGGACAAGTTTCCACCGCGCCAGGTGCAGTACTTCATCAACGCCAACAAGGAAGAAGGTCGCCGCCCGGCCCAGGCCGAAGTGTTCGATGATTTCAGCCGTCGCTCGGTGGAGTTCTACGCCGCCTACGAAGAGCAGTGCCAGAAGGAGGGCGTGGTCGATTTCTCCGAACTGCTGCTGCGCACATTCGAGCTGCTGTCGAGGAACGAGGTCTTGCGCGACCATTACCGCAACCGCTTTCGCTATATCCTGGTCGACGAGTTCCAGGACACCAACCGCCTGCAGTACCGCTGGCTGAAGCTCTTGTGCGGGCCGGCCAGCGTGATGTTCGCTGTCGGCGACGACGATCAGAGCATTTACCGATTTCGTGGCGCCAATGTCGGCAACATGGGTGACTTCGAGCGTGACTTCAAGGTGGAGAACGTCATCCGCCTGGAGCAGAACTACCGCTCGCACGGGCACATCCTGTCGGCGGCCAATTCGCTGATCTCCAACAACTCGCGGCGCCTGGGAAAGAACCTGTGGACCGCCGCGGGCGAAGGCGAGCAGCTTCGCGTCTATGAAGCGCCGAGCGACGGCTATGAAGCGGCGTGGATCGCCGAGGAAGTGAAGAACCTGGTGGCCGACGGCCATATGCGCCGCGACATCGCCGTGTTGTATCGCTCCAACGCCCAGTCGCGGGTGCTGGAGCACGCGCTGTTCTCGCAGGGGATCCCGTATCGCGTGTATGGAGGTCTGCGCTTTTTTGAGCGCCTGGAGATCAAGCATGCGCTGGCCTACCTGCGTTTGCTGGCCAGCCCCGAGGATGACGGTGCGTTCCTGCGTGTGGTGAACTTCCCGACGCGCGGCATCGGGGCGCGCTCGATCGAACAGTTGCAGGACGCGGCCAGGGTGCATGCCACGAGCCTTTACGCCGCGGTGCCGCACCTGTCGGGCAAGGCCGGCAATTCGCTCGCCGGGTTCGTGCGCATCGTCGAAGACCTGCGTGCAGCCACCAAGGACCTGCCCATGCCGGAAGTGGTTGAACACATGCTGGAGAAAAGCGGCCTCATTCGCCACTACCAGGCCGAGCGTGACGGCGCCGACCGCATCGAGAACCTGAACGAACTCATCAACGCCGCGGCCACCTTCGTGCAGGAAGATTCCAGGGAACAAGCGGCCAACGACCTCGCCTCCTTCCTCGCGCACGCGGTTCTGGAGTCCGGCGAGAACCAGGCTGCCGAAGGCATGGACGCGCTGCAGATGATGACGGTGCACTCGGCCAAGGGACTGGAATTCCATGCCGTGTTCATCACCGGTCTCGAAGAAGGCCTGTTCCCGCACGAGCAAAGCGTCAACGAGGAGGACGGGCTGGAAGAAGAGCGCCGCCTCATGTACGTGGCCATCACGCGTGCGCGCACGCGCCTGTACCTGTCGTTCGCGCAGACGCGCCTCCTGCACGGGCAGACGCGCTACAACGTGGCCTCGCGCTTCATCGACGAGGTGCCGGAAGGCCTGCTGAAGTGGCTTACCCCGCGCATGCGCGGCCAGGGCGCCTACGCCGCCTCATCCCCCATGGCACCCTCGGTGAACGATTGGCCAGCGCCGGCGAGCTACGAAAAGCCCGCCTCGCGGGCAAACTCATCCGGACACGGCTATCGCATCGGCCAGTCCGTCACCCACGCCAAGTTCGGCCAGGGCGTCATCGTCAGCGCCGAAGGCGCGGGGGCGGACGCGCGCCTGCAGATCAACTTCGGCCGCCAGGGCATGAAGTGGCTGGCGCTCGCGTACGCCAAGCTGGAGGCGGCTTAGCGGCGAAGCCGCGCTACGGCCGGGGCTTTTCGGGTATGGTGTGCCACCGGGTTCGCCCGGGTGTGCTGGTAGGTTAGTCCCGTGAAGGCGTGAACCGGGATTATCCGGAATGATATTGTCGGCGTCAGCTGGACAAGCGATCTAGTCAAACAAACAACTGGAGATAAGTATGCGTGCAATGCGTGTTCTAGCGGGGCTGGTCCTCGGTGCGTCGATCCTGGGTTCCTCAGGCTTGCTCCTGGCCCAGTCGGCCCAGAAGCCCATGGCAGTGATCGTGCCATTCGGCCCCGGCGGGTCGACGGACCTGCTGGTGCGCGTGATGGCGGCGAACATCACATCCCAGACCGGACAGACGGTAGTCGTGGAAAACCGGCCGGGCGCCGGCGGTTACCTGGGCGGCGAGATTGCGGCACGCGCGCCGGCTGACGGCTCGGTGATCGTGGCAACCGCCTATTCGACCCTGCACACCAGCCTCTTCGTGAAAGGCCAGGCCATGGTCCTGACCAAGGCGCTGGTTCCAATAGCCGGCCTCGGCCAGGCGCCCAATATCCTGATGATGAATTCGGCGTTGCCGGCAAAGTCGCTGGCCGAGTTTCTCGCCTACGGCAAGGCCAATCCGATGAAGTTGAACGTGGGGATCATCAACGGCAATTCGGTGGCGCTGCAGACCATTTCGTTCCTCAAGCTCAACGGCATTGAAGCGGCGACCATTCCGTACAACGACGGCACCTCGGCGGTGCTGGCCATCGCCAAGGGCGACACCCAGTTCTATATCGGCACGCTTGCCGCAGCCATGGCGCACATCGACGCCAAGCGCATCGTGCCCCTGGCCATGGCCAGTACGGCGCGGTTTTCCCTTGCACCCACGATTCCCACCACCAGGGAGCAGGGCGTGAACCTCAACAGCGGAAATTATTACGCCATCATGGGGCAGGCGAGCATGTCGCCGGAACTGATCGCGCAGCTGTACAAGAAAGTGGTCGCGGCCCTGGCACCGCAGTCGGCGCAGGATTCGATCAAGAAGGTCGGCTTCGACCCCGCGCCCGGCACCCCCGAGCAACTGGCGGCGTTGCTGGCTGCCGAAGTCAAGGAGTTGACCGAAGCCGCAGCGCTGGCCAAGGTACAGCCGCAGTAACGTTTCTTTTGGGCAAACCCTGACGGTGTCCCCGTCGGGGGCCATTTCGGTCATGCCGAATGGCCTCTCAGCCGATGGCACCCTTGTCGCGCAGCCGCGCGATCTGGCCGGCATCCAATCCCAGCGAATCGCGCAGGATGTCGTCGGTGTGCTGGCCCAGGGTCGGTGGCGCTACCGCAGGCACCACCGGCGTGCCACGCAGCTTCAGCGGTGACCCGATCAGCTTCACCGAGCCCGCCGTCGGATGCGGGACTTCGACGATCATATCGCGTTCGCCCTCGACTGCTACAGCGATGGCCTCGCTGACGTTGCGCACGGAACCAGCCGCGACATCGACATCCCGCAGCGCTTCGTACCATTGCTCGCGGGTGCGCGCGGCAAGGCAGCCGATGAGCAATTCCCTCAAGGCGGCCTTGTTCTTGAGCCGGCCATCGTTCTTCTGGAAGCGCGGATCCGACGCGATGTCGGGTCTCCCCAACGCCTGGCACAGTCGCTGGAACTGGGCGTCATTGGCCACCGTGATGATGATGTCGCCGTCGCTGCAGGGGAATGTTTCGTACGGGGAAATGTCCACATGCGTGTTGCCGTAACGCTTTGGCACCGTTCCGAGCAGCAGCGCGTTCGAGGCGATGATCGACAGGTTGGCCAGCGCGCAGTCGAACAGCGCGATATCGATCAGCTGGCCTTCGCCCGTTTTCTCCCGCGCCAGCAGCGCCGCCAGCACTGCCTGCGCGGCATAGGTGCCGGTGGTGATGTCCACAAAGGGCACGCCGACCTTCATGGGCGGCCCCGCCGGGTCGCCGGTCACCGACATCAGGCCGCTCTCGCCCTGGAGGATGAAATCGTATCCAAGGCGCGCGGCGTTGGGGCCTTCGCGTCCGTAACCCGAGATCGACAGGTAGATCAGTTTCGGGTTGAGTACGCGCAGGGTTTCGTAATCCAGCCCGTATCGCGCCAGGTCACCCAGCTTGTAGTTCTCGATCAACACGTCGCTTTGCGCGGCGAGGCCGCGAATGATCTGCTGTCCTTCAGGCGTGCGGAAGTCGATGGCGATGCTGCGCTTGTTGCGGTTGACGCACAGGTAATAGGTGCGCTCCCCGCCCTGGATGGCGGTGCCCAGATGGCGCGTGTCGTCACCGCCGTCAGGGTTCTCGACCTTGATCACGTCGGCACCCAGGTCGCCGAGCGTCATGGCGCACCAGGGACCGGCCAGGATGCGCGACATGTCGAGGACTTTGATGCCGGAGAGGACGGCTTGCTTGGGGCGGGTCATGCGATGCCTTCAGGGTGCGTTGCTGCGATTCCAACGGCCATTCCGTCAGGCGCACTAAGTTACCATAAGGCCGATGCGCACATGGAACAGGCAATGACGATCGACACCCATCGCCTGCTGAACTGGCCGTTCGAGGAGCGCGTGCAAACCTACACCGAGCGGGACACCATGCTCTACGCCTTGAGCGTGGGCCTGGGCAGTGATCCGCTGGACCGATCGCAACTGAAATTCGTAACTGAGCGTGACCTCGTGGCCCTGCCGACGATGGCGATGATCCTGGGCTGGCCGGGGCTCTGGTTCTCCGACCCTGCGACCGGGATCGATGCGGAAAACGTTGTCAATGGGGGCCAGGACCTCGTCCTGCATGCCCCCATACCGGCGGCGGGTAAAGTGCGTTCGCAAACCCGGGTGATCGGTCTCATCGACAGGGGCCCTGGACGCGGTGCGATCATTCGTCTTGAACGGTTGGTTGCCGATCAGGCGAGCGGCAGTCGCATGGCCACCGTGTCTACGACACTGGTCTGTCGCAATGACGGGGGCTTCGGCGGTCCGACGGGCGCGGCGCCTGCCGCTACCGCCATCCCGGAGCGCGAACCCGACCACGTCGTCAACCTGCCCTCGCTGCCGCAGGCACACCTGCTGTACCGGTTGAACGGGGATCATCATCCGCTGCACGCAGACCCGGAATTCGCCCGCTCGGTCGGGTTTGCACGCCCGATCCTGCACGGGCTTGGCACCTTCGGCATCGTCGGCCACGCGCTGCTGAAGGCGGTCTGTGGCTACGAGCCGCGGCGGCTGGTTGGGATGGGGGCGCGCTTTTCGGCGCCGTTCTTCCCCGGCGAAACCCTGTCGGTGGAGATCTGGCAGGACGGCTCGAAGCTCATGTATCGCGCCTGGGTTCGCGCGCGCAATGCCAAGGTTCTCGACAGCGGCCATGCCACGCTTGACGATGCGCTTGCATCGGTATCGGGCCAGAAACAGCCCCCCCATCTTGGAGGAAAGATTTGAACATGCCCGTCAATCGAAGCCGCGCAAAAGGTCCCCGGGTCGCCGATTTCTCGACCCATCTTCCCGGCCCGGTGGCCAGCCACCAGATGGTGCAGCTGGGTGCGGACGTGATCAAGATCGAACATCCGAAATGGGGCGATGGCAATCGCGATGTCGCGCCCTACTTCGACGGCGAGGGCTTGCATCACCTGGCGCTGAATCCGGGCACACGCAGCCTCGCGCTCGATTCCAAGTCGCCGCAATGGCCGCGCGTGGTGGAGGCGCTGGCGCGCTGGGCCGACGTGGTGATTGTCGGTAACCGCCCGAGCACCGCGCAGCGCCTGGGGCTGGACTTCACCAGCCTGCTGCGGCACAACCCGCAACTCGTGTACTGCCTCATCTCCGGCTACGGCATCGCCGGTGAATGGGCGGCGTATCCCGCGCATGGGCTGAACGTGGACGCGCTGGCCGGAACCATTGCGCTGGAGAACAGCGGCGGGCGGCCGGATACGCCCGAGCAATACCGCACCGTGGGCACCACGATGGCCGGCGTGGAGGCCGCGCTGGGTGTCTATGCGGCGCTCTACCGGCGTGACCAGGGTGGCGGCGGGCAGGTGGTGCACGTGTCGATCTGGGAAGCAGCGCTGTCGTGGATGTGGCGCGATACCTCGACCTTTGCCAACACGGGCAACAGCTGGCCCGCCTACCGGAGCTTCGGCTCGCGCTATGCGATCTATGGCGCGGGCGACGGCAAGGCGCTGCTGGTTTGCCCCACCGAGAAGCATTTCTGGGAGCGTTTCTGCGATGCGCTGGGGCTGCCGGCGGATGTGCGCGCGCGCGGCAACTGGTCCGGCGGATCCGACATGGGCGGAGATTACGTCGCCTTGGGCGAGCGTGAGATCATCCAGGCGCAATTCGCCACGCGGACGCGCGACCAGTGGGTGGAGGTGCTTGCGCGCGTCGACATCCCGTTTGCGCCGGTGCTCGACTGGCGCGAGGCGATGGCGAGCAAGCATGCCGAGGCCAACGGCGTAATGACCGGCTACGAGTACAAGGGCAAGCAGGTGCGCGTTCCGACATCGCCGGTGTCGGTGACCTCGGGCGCCGCGCTGGTCGGTGGCGGTTATGACGGGCTGGCCGAGGCGCATCGCGGCAAGGCGGATCCCGTCGGAAGCGCGCCGGCGCTGGGCGAGCACAACGCCGAGATCCTGAGGGAACTGGGCATCGATTCGATTTGAGCTGCGGCAAAGGAGTGTGTCATGTCGGACGGGTCGAAGGCGGCGAGTGGTCATGAAGCGCGTGGTGCCGGCGAAGGAAACCTCGCTGGCCTTCGCGTGGTCGAGATTTGCGATGAACTGGCGGAGTACTGCGGCCTGACGCTGATGGGGCTGGGCGCCGAGGTCATCAAGATCGAGCCGCCGAGCGGCAATCCCACGCGGCGCATCGGCCCGTTCTTCGAGGACCGCGAAGATCGCGAGGGCCCTGAGCGCTCGCTGCACTTCTGGCATTACAACCGCGGCAAGCGCTCGCTGGTCATGGATTGCAAGACGCCGGCCGGCCGGGAAAACCTGCTGGCATTACTCGAAAACGCAGACGTTCTGCTGCAGTCGGTCTCAGTCGAGCATCCAGACCTGATCGGCCTGCCGGTCGAGGAACTGCGGCGACGTTTCCCGCGGCTGGTGATTGCGCGCATGACGCCGTTCGGTGAATCCGGCCCCTGGGCCAAGTACAAGAGTTCGGACCTTGTCCATCTCGCGCTGGGTGGCGTGGTGATGAACTGCGGCTACGACCCGGAGCCGGACGGCCGTTACGACCTGCCGCCGATTGCCCCGCAGATGTGGCAGGCCTATCACATCGCCGGCGAGCAACTGGCCATCGGCATTGTCGGTGCGCTCATCTACCGCCAGCGTGCCGGGCAGGGCCAGTCCATCTCCTGCGCAGTCCATGCCGCCGTGTCGATCAATACCGAGAATGATGTGCCGGCGTGGATCCTGCGGCGAGCGCCGTTCTACCGGCAGACCAACCGGCATGCCATGCAGTTCCGTGACAACGTTCCCACCATCGGCAGCACCAAGGACGGCCGCTGGCTGATGACCTTCAGCTATGGCGAGGGCGCGGATGCCAAGCTGCACAAATTCCTCGACAAGAACGGCATGACCGATTTGCCGCTCCCGGGCAAGGACGCGATGCCGGGGACTGCGGGCGCGATTCCGGGTTCAACCAAGATGGGAGATTCGCTGGCCCGTCTCACCGAAGCGGCGCACCGGCTGGTCCGCTCGTACACCTACGAGCGTGCGCCCTGGCAGGCCGCGCAGGAAGCCGGATTGCTGTGGGCGCCGCTGCGCAAGCCGCATGAGAATGCGCTGGATGACCACTGGAAACTGCGCAAGACCTTCACCGATATCGAACATCCGGAACTGGGACGCTCATTCTGTTACCCGACCAGCAAATGGCAGTCGAGCGCCGGCGCGTGGGTGCCCGGCCGGCGTGCGCCATTGCTGGATGAAGACGCCGCAGAACTTCCCAGGCTTCTCAAGCCGCCCGTCATAGCGGTGCCCGCGGTGCCCGCGGTACCCGCGGTGCCGGCGGCACCGGGCGGGAGCGCTACAGAAAGTCTTTCGCGTCACGGCAAGCCGTTTGCGGTCAAGGACGTTCGTATCCTGGATTTCAGCTGGTACCTGGCGACGGCGGGCGGCACGCGGTTTGCCGCGTCGCTCGGCGTCGAATGCCTCAAGACGGAATGGAAAACACATCCGGACACGCGCTTTGGCAACATGGCGCCGATCGGCGGCCGCGAGGCCAGGCGCAAGGCCACCGCGCCGCTGGAAGGCTCGAACGACCCGGACATGGGCGGGCAGTTCAACAACAAGAACCCGGGCAAGCGCGGGTTCTCCCTCAACGTGACGCATCCGAAAGGCCTGGAGATCGCCAAGCGGCTGGTGGCCGTGTCCGATGTCGTGGCCGAAGGCTTTTCGCCGGGTGTGCTGCAGAAGTGGGGGCTTGGGTACGACGCCCTGCGTGCCATCAAGCCGGACATCATCTACGTGCAGCAGTCGGGCATGGGGTCGGGCGGCACCTACGGCCGCTTTCGCACTGTCGGTCCGATTGCCGCGGCCATGTCAGGCATATCCGAGATGTCCGGGCTGCCCGAGCCGGCCATGCCGGTAGGCTGGGGATATTCCTACCTCGATTGGCTGGGCGCCTACACGTTCGCGCTCGCCATCCTGTCTGCCCTGCATCATCGCAATCGAACCGGTGAAGGCCAGTGGATCAACAGCTCGCAGGTTGAAGTCGGCATCTTTGCGAGCGGGACGAGCATCCTCGACTGGTCGGCCAACGGCCGGGTGTGGCAGCGCTACGGCAATCGCTCACCCTACAAGTCGGCTGCGCCGCATGGCGTCTATCCGTGCCTGGGTGAAGACCGCTGGCTGGCCATCGCCTGCTTCACTGACGCCGAGTGGGCGGCACTGGCCAAGGCGGCAGCGCATCCGGAGTGGGCGCTGGACGCCCGATTCGCCAGCCTGCCGGCAAGGCTCGCCCATCAGGTTGCGCTGGATGCGACCGTGGGACGGTGGACGGCCAGCATGGATCGATACGAGGCCATGCATCGCTTGCAGGCCGCCGGCGTGCCGGCCGGCGTCTGCCAGACGGCGGAGGACCGTTGCGACAACGACCCGCAGTTGGTGGCGCTGGATTGGCTGACTGAGGTGACGGGCACGCGCATCGGCACCTGGCCGGTCTACGAGATGCCGACCAGGATGAGCGAGACCCCGACGCATGCGGGCGGGCCCATTGATCGTGGCGCCCCGTATTATGGCGAGGACAATGAATACGTTCTGGGGGAACTGCTGGGCATGTCGTTGGCGGAGATTGGTGCGCTCAGGAATGAAGGTGTCATCGATTGATGGTGCTGGCAAGGAGTGCCAGATCAAGATCGATTCCGCAGCAATACGAGCTCGATAACCATGATCATAATTATCGTATCCAGGCCCAAGCCATGCTAGCTATTCCATCAGGTTGATCATTTTACGGGTTGGCAGAAACGGGCCTCTGCCGACACCGGCGCGGTCACCCTCATCCAGAGATTCGGCTCGGCCGCCAACTTGAACATCCATCTGCATTGCCGCAAAAACCAGGGACAGACCCTGAGCACTCGCTGAGCACTCCTGCAAGATCCGTCCCCCGTCAAGATGAGGCGTCGCTTGCAGTACGACAAACGATCGACCTTCACATTGAAAAGTAACAGCGGGCATCCACCTAGCCACAAGCGCCTGTCAGTTGTGGCGACTCAAGACACATCAACAATCTTGAGCCCAGCCTTTCGTGCTGCAGAGAGTTGCCGATGGTCAGCCGAAACAAAGATATCAGGCTTGACGGCGAGCGCACATGCCACATGAAGGCCATCCATTGCGCGAAGTGGATGCGATTCCAGAAGCGAAATAACCGAGACGAGAATTTCCGACGTGATATGGCAGATATCGACGTCTACAAGATCCGTCATCGCGTCACCCTTGAGCTTTCGGTACTCCGCTTTGGAGAGCTTCTTTTCCCGTACCAGGCGCGACAACGTCGAGATCAGTTCCGGCAGGCAAATGACGCTAATGACGAAACTATCCGCCTTCAGGCACAACGCGATCACCTTGTCCGACCCCTGCTCGGCAACATAACGCTTCGCAAAAGCCGAGGTATCCAGAAACACTTTCACGCCGGTTCGTCCCGATCTTTCAGTAGCTCTCGACTCAGCGACAAACCTTTAACCGTCAGTGGTGCAGCCTTTTTTTTCCAAGACGCCCCCCCGGCACGGATGGGCACAATTTCGGCGATGGGTTTGCCATTGCGGAAAACGCGAACGGTATCGCCACCTTCGACGGCATCAAAATAGTCCTTGGCATGATTGCGCAACTCAGTGAATGTAGCATCCCGCATAGAGCCTCCTGTAGGTATATGTACATCATAATGTACATTATTCAAGATGCTGTCAAGGCGTCCGGAATGGGGTTCGTCCAGTGCGCAAGAACAGCCCCCGCCGGCGTCCGCACGGCTATCAAACGTGTTCAGGGGACAGACCACGTTTTCTCAGCATGTTCAGGTGTTCAGGGGACAGACCATGCTTTCTAGCCTTCCGAAAGCGTGGTCTGCGAGCTGGTCATCAATCGCAAGGCCGCCAAGGCGCTGGGCCTCACTGTCCCGCAATCGCCTCTGATCAGCGCCGACCGGGTGATCGAATAGGCGTCGGCAATCGCGGGCATCTGGATCGACAGCATCCGCAATCCACTCTCGTCTCAATCCCTTAATGCCACCGCCGGCAGCCGCGCACGTCCCAGAATCATGTCGGCCGCCTTATCCCCCACCATCAGCGTCGGCGCCATGGTGTTGGCCGAGGGCATCACCGGCATTACCGAGGCATCGGCCACGAAACAATTTCAGGGTCAGAGTAAGTATTCTTGTTCTGCTTACATCCCGCTCCTCTGATACTTACCCAATTTGTTCTGACCCAATTTGTTTTTGTCGCCGTGCGCCGGGTCAATGAACTTGACGAGGCATTCGCCCAGTTATTCCTTTGACGGAATATTCCCTGCGGGCTATACTTTGGTCCGTGATCTGGAACGTCGAATACACCGACGAGTTCGGTAAATGGTGGGGTGAACTGACCGCGACGGAGCAGGAGTCGGTCGCGGCCTCTGTGCGTTTGCTGGAGGAGCGTGGCCCTAACCTGGGGTTTCCCCACAGCAGCGGGATCAAGGGCTCGAAGCACGGCCATATGCGTGAATTGAGAATTCAGCACGATGGGCGCCCGCTGCGAACGCTGTACGCTTTCGACCCACGGCGATCTGCCATATTACCCATCGGCGGAGACAAGACGGGTGATGAACGTTGGTACGAGGGCAATGTACGCGTTGCCGATCGGTTGTATGACGAACATTTGAAGCAATTGCGAAAGGAAGGGCAGATTGATGGCTAAAGAATTCGCCGAATTACGGGCACGCATGGCACCTGCATCCAGAACTCGGTCTGAAGCAAAGGCGCGGAAGATGCTGGACGAAATGCCTCTCAATGAGCTGCGGCAGGCACGCGGCTTGTCGCAGAAAGTGCTGGCTGACGTCCTGCACGTTCAGCAGCCGTCCATCGCAAAGCTGGAAAAGCGTACTGACATGTACATTTCCACCTTGCGCAGCCACATTGAAGCGATGGGCGGGGAACTTGAGGTTATTGCGCGTTTCCCGGACGGGTCAGTGAAAATCAGTAATTTTTCGGAACTCGGGAGCGATCAGCCGGTTTGAGATGACTTCCGATATTTCACTCCGACCCGGAATGTCGGGTTCATTCAGAGACAGCCTGTCCCTGATCCGCCAAGGATGCTCATACAGATCTTGGCCAAGGCCGAGGGTAATTATTTATGCATGAAATCATCTGCCCGCACTGCGGGAAGGCCTTCAAGATCGATGAGGCCGGGTACGCGAACATCCTGAAGCAGGTTCGCGACGGCGACTTCGAGCAGCAGTTGCACGAGCGGCTTGCGCTGGCAGAACAGGACAAGCGCAACGCCGTCGAACTTGCCCAAGCCAGGATTGCCAGCGAATCGCAGAAGGCTGCCGCAACCAAGGACGCCGAGATCCAGGAACTGAAGGCCAGGCTCGATGCGGGGGAGGTCGCGAGGAAGCTCGCCGTGACCGAGGCACTCAGCGTCGTGGAAAAGGAGCGTGACACGCTCGCAAACGATCTTCAGCAGGCGCGGCATGACAAGCAAGCCGCTTCCAGGCTGGCTGAAGCGATGCTGGAGAACAAACTGCAGAGTGCAGCCGTTACGAAAGATGCAGAGATTCAGGGTCTGAAGGCCAAGCTCGACGCCATCGCGGTTGCGCAGAAGCTGGCGATCACCGAGGCAGTGGGTGTGGTCGAGAAGGAGCGCGACGAACTGAAGAGCGGGCTCGAACGGGCGGAGCTTGAGAAGCAGCTCGCCGAGAAGTCGCTCAAGGACAAGTACGAGACCCAGATCAAGGATCGCGATGACGCCATCGAGCGCCTCAGGGACATGAAGGCTCGCTTGTCGACCAAGATGGTTGGCGAATCCCTCGAGCAACACTGCGAAACCGAGTTCAACCGCATTCGAGCCACGGCCTTTCCGAGGGCATATTTCGAGAAGGACAACGACGCGCGGACTGGCAGCAAGGGCGACTACATCTTTCGTGACGCGGATGACGCCGGCACCGAGATTGTCTCGATCATGTTCGAAATGAAGCACGAGAGCGACAGTACCGCGACGAAGAACAAGAACGAGGACTTCCTGAAGGAGCTCGACAAGGACCGCACCGAGAAGGGCTGCGAGTATGCAGTGCTGGTCTCCCTGCTTGAGCCCGACAGTGAGCTCTACAACACCGGGATTGTCGACATGTTCCACCGCTACCCAAAGATGTACATCGTCCGACCGCAGTTCTTTCTTCCTATCATCACGCTGCTGCGAAATGCGGCGATGAACTCCCTGAAGTACAAGTCGGAGCTGGCGCTGGTCAGGGCGCAGAACATCGACATCACGACCTTCGAAACCGAGCTCGATACGTTCAAGACCGCATTCGGGAAGAACTACGATCTCGCCTCCAAACGCTTCCAAATGGCGATAGATGAGATCGACAAGTCGATCGACCACCTGCAGAAGACGAAGGAGGCCCTCCTCGGCACCGACCGGAACCTTCGTCTTGCGAACGACAAGGCGCAGGACGTGACGATCAAGAAGCTGACTCGAGGCAACCCGACGATGGCGGCCAAGTTCGCCGAACTCAAGAGTCATGGTCCTGCCGATGCTGAATGAAGCGCCCTACCAGCGCGAGAATCAGCGAGAAACAGGGTCAGTGTAAGTTTTTCAATCACGCAACAGACGAAGGTTGCGAAAACTTACACTGACCCTGTTTTCTCCTGCGAAGAAGGTTGCAGCGAAGAAACCGGCCGCGAAGAAGCGCGCAACGAAGTAGGGTGCAGGTCTCGCTGACGACGGGCGATGCCTGGAGAGGTGTAGTGGTCCAATTGCAATGGACACCTTGATGGGTGG